>JAQTRA010000105.1 GCA_028712045.1 Candidatus Omnitrophota bacterium
TACGTCTTTTTCGTCATCTACGATTAATATTTTACGCATCATTTTCTGCGCTCCTTTTCTGCCTCCGGTATCTCTTGTCCGGATCTAAATAACGGCTGCTTAGGGATCAAAACCTATGAGTTTCTTAATTTTGGATAATAAATCATCCGGCTCAAAGGGTTTTATCACATAATCGTCTGCCATGACTTTTTTCACTGTTTCCGAAATATCATGGCCGATGCTGGCGGTAAATAAAATAACCGGTACATGCTTTAGCCCTGGGTCTGACTTTACTTGCCGGCAGACTTCATAACCATCTATTAATGGCAGGCGTAAATCCAAAAGCACCAAGTCCGGCGGGTTGGCGCGTATCAAGTCTAAAGCCTCCTGGCCGTTGGTGGCGCTTGAAATTTCATATCCGGCTTTCTTTAATCTGAATGTCGTAACCCTCAAGAGATCCGGCTCATCATCAACGATTAAGATCTTTTTTGGCATCTGGTATCATTCATTATTAAACCGGTAATGAAAAATAAAATGCCGAGCCTTTACCGAACTCGGATTCTACGGCAATCCTGCCTTTATGCCCCTCAATGATCGCCTTGGAGATAGATAACCCTAAGCCGGTGCCTCCGGTTTTTCTCTTATTCCCTTTTTCCAATTGTTCAAATTGCTGAAATAATTTTGGGATATCTTCTTCTTTAATCCCAACCCCGGTATCCTGGACAGACACCTTAACAACATTGTCGCCGCAGCTGGTAACTACAGTAATAGCGCCCTGCGGCGTAGCCTTAATGGCGTTACCGATTAAGTTCACCAGCACCTGGATAATCTTATCGCGGTCAAATTTTATTTTGGGCAGGTTCTCGCCAAGCTTAAGAATAAAATCTAATTTTTTATCTTTTGCCAAAGCCAACATACTCTCCCGGACTTCCCGGACGACCTCATTAATATCCGATTCTTCCATCCGGAATTCCATCTTTCCGGCTTCCAGCTTTTGAAAATCCAAGATGTCATTAATAAGGCGGGTAAGCCGGTCTACATTTCTCTTGGCCACCCTTAAGAATTCAATCTGCTCCTCATTAATGGCTCCTGCCGTGCCATCCAGGACAATAGCAATCCCTTCCTTAATCGCCGCCAAAGGCGTCCGGAGTTCATGCGAAACAGCAGAAGTAAAGTCCGATTTTACCTTAAGTGCTCCTTCGAGCTCTTGAGAATATTTCTCAACCTTTTTTTTGGAATCGGTTAAGTCCTCCAGAATATTTAAAGTCGCCTCGTGGACCTGGTCTAATTCTTTGGTACGCTCTTTAACTTTTAATTCCAGTCCCTCCGAGAGTTCTTCCAGGCTTTTTTTTGCCTCTAATAACTCCTTCTGGCGCTGTTTAATGCCATAAATCATCTCTTTGAAGGCCTCGGCGAACTGCTCTATTTCATCATGGGTCTTAATTTCTATATTATAGTCCCAGTCGCCAGCTGTAATATGCTCAATAGCAAGGCTGAGCTGGCTAATCGGCCTGGTAATGGTTCTTCCGAAAAAGTAACCGATAAACATCATAATAATAATCATGACTAATATAACAAAGACCGTTTGGTTTATTAAATCATTTAAGGGCTTGAAGGTCTCTGCCGCATCCTGGTTGATAAAAACTACCCACGGCATCCCTTCTCCGGAGATATGCGGCAACAGGACTTTTGAAAATACGGTGAATATTCTGCCTTTGGCGATATGGAAATTTTCTACCAGCAGGTATGGCCTCTTATCACCTAACAGCTTCAAGAAATCGCTATCCTTATCAAAAATGCGCGTAGCCATAATAGGAAGTTTTTGATAAAATAAAATATTACCTTTTTTATCAACCAAAAGTACCTTGCCGGTCTTACCGATTGCAAAAGACTCTAGGGGACGAAAAAATCTATCTACGATAATACCTTCCTTACATACTCCTATGACGCTATTGCCGCGGTCTCTGACCGGGAAGGCTACCGGCACAATCCACCGGCGCGAAGACTCGTCAAATTCCACATCCCCCACAAAAATCTTGCCCTTCCCGTTATCGTAAGCTTCTTGCCACCATTTTTCGTCAGCCTGGTAAAAATCTGAAGTCTTACCTGAGGCAGCCACTAATCCGCCGAATTTATCGGTAATAAATAATTCTGCCGTATCCGGACGGACTCTCGTTACCTCCTTTATGGAAAGGCTGGCCTTATTCTCCAGGTAATCTTTAATCAGGGCAGAGTCCGTCTCAGACTTTAGCCAAAGGGCATCCATTTCTATTAATTTTTGTTTTATATCTTCAGGTTTCATGCCTTCATATCTACGGTTGAACCTATCAATCTCATTAACCCATAAAATTCTTGCGGTGTTTGTTTTAATATTCTCCAACTCATCGTCAAGCGCTAAAACAATAGAATTCGCCAGCGAATCTGACAATTGATGATACTGCTTCCCGATATTATTCCGCAAGATAGCAAAGACTACAAAATATATTAAGCAAATGACGACCGCCATCGCTATAAAAAGAGCCAGACAGATAGAAAACACGATTTTGCCCTTAATTCCTATCCGGCGTTTTTTACCGCGCGATTTTCCTTCTCTGCCCTGTTTTATCATGCCGCCTTAAGTTTTAATTCCAGCTGACTGATTTTTTCCTTTAATTCTTTCATCTTTAATTCTCTATCCACCGTAATTCTCTGGAAACGCTCCAGGTCATTTATCCTCTTCTTTAATTCCTCTTCTATTAATTTCTGCCGTGTAACATCCCGCACTGTTGCTTGCAAAAATTTTTTGCCTTCCAATTCCAGGCGGGTTAATAAAACCGTGGCAAAAAATTCGCTTCCATCCATACGTTTATGCGTCCATTCAAAAAAGTTCGCGCCTTTTTCCATCGCTATCGCCATCATCTCCGGGGATTTGACCGAAGAAAGCACTCCGTCCGGCTGATATTCGGGAGAAAAATCTGATGGGAATTTAGATACAAATTCTGTTTCATCTTTGCAGCCAAACATCTTTATGGTAGCCTTATTGCCGCTGACAAACCCTTTGCCAGGCATTATTATCATAATAGCGTCGGCGGAAGAATCAAAAAGAGTCCTGTATTTCATCTCGTTTTCCCGCAACCCCTCTTCTGCCATCTTACGCTCCGTAATATCTTCTACCATGCCGTCAATCCAGTCTATATTTCCATTCTGGTCATAATGAGCTTGAGCGGTTATGGAAACCATAATAAGCGCGCCGTCTTTCTTTTTAAAACGTATTTCTTTGTCTTTGATAGAGCCATTTTTAGATAATTCCTCTATAAATAATATTCTTTCCTTGGGATTATAATAATGATCCGCGGCTTCGACGGCCAGGAATTCGTCTATAGAGTCATAGTTGAACATTTTAACTAAGGCGGGGTTTACCTGGATAAAACGTCCGCGCGGGCCGGGGGTATTCCGGTAAATGCCCACATTAATATTATCTACTAAAGCGCGGTATTTTTCTTCTATCTCCTTACGCGTGCTGATATCGGTAGCAACATGCACTACCCCTGTTAACTGGCCTTCT
>JAQTRA010000106.1 GCA_028712045.1 Candidatus Omnitrophota bacterium
ATCTTCGCCAGCTGAGAGTTTTTTTTCGGCGATAGCCAGGCGTTTGCCATCGGTTGAAACCAAAGTTAAAACACCTTTATTGATTTTAAAAAGTGTACCATTTAACACATAGCGGGTTTCGTCGAAAGAAACCGCAAAAGAAGTCAGGGCTAACATTTGCTTTAATAAAGCCTGGTCAATTTTAATTACTTTTTTATCTTTAAATTCCGGCAATTTAGGAAATTCTTCCCGGCCCAATCCCATAATTTTAAACTGACAGGCTTCCGAGTCAATAATCACCAGGTTATTTTTTTTAGTAGTAATACTCACAGATTCTAAAGGGAATTCCTTAATAATATCACTAAATCTTTTAGCCGGAATCGTAATCGCGCCCTGTTCCTGAATATCCACAGGGATTACACAGGTTATTCCAATGTCCAAATCTGTGGCGGTTAAGGCAATTCCGCCTGTTTGTGTCTCAATAAGGATATTAGAAAGAATCGGTAAAGCTGCTTTGGTGCTGATTACGTTTTGGACTACCTGGATTGCATTAATTAAAATACTTTTTTGTACCTTAAACTTCATTTTAATCTCCTTCTATTAATATATATATTAACTTAATATCGTAATAGTAGTAATGAGTTACGTTTCTGTTGAAAACTCCCTAACCTTATTGTTTTGACTATAATTAGAGCAAAAAAACCACCTGAATATCCGGTGGATTACTGCCGGGTTAGTTGAATAAGCTTTTCCAGCCGTTCTTTTAGTTCGCTGTTGCGCAACAACTCTTCCTTAATTTTATTATAAGAATGTAATACCGTGGTGTGGTCTTTGCCGCCAAACACTTCCCCAATTTCCGGTAAAGACAAATCGGTTAACTCCCGGCTTAAATACATAGCGATCTGCCGGGGGTAAACCACCTGCTTGTTGCGCCGCCGGGTTTTCATGTCCTGCAAGGTGATCCCGAACTCTTCGGCAATACAGCGCTGAATAAAATCTACGGTAATTAGTTTTTTAGGCTCTTTGAGTAAATCTTTTAACACTTCTTTAGTTAATTGCAAAGTGATCGGCTCTTCTTCTAATAAAGAATAAGCGATCGTGCGAATTAAGGCTCCCTCTAATTCACGGATATTTGTCTTAATTAATTGAGCGATAAAGAAAATCACGTCATCCGGGACACTTACCGGCTCACGCTCAATTTTTTTCTTTAAAATTGCGACACGCGTTTCCAGGTCCGGGGGTTGGATATCGGTAGTTAAGCCCCAGCCAAAACGCGAGACCAATCTTTCCTGTAAATTAGCAATCTCTTTGGGCGGCCGATCCGAGGAGAACACTATTTGTTTGTGCGCGTCATAAAGAGTATTAAAGGTGTGGAAAAATTCTTCCTGGGTGGATTCTTTGCCGGCAATAAAATGGATATCATCAATTACCAGCACATCCACATTACGGTATTTTTGCCGAAAGGTTGCTGTCGAGTGGTGCTGAATAGCATCGATTAATTCATTAGTAAATTTTTCACTGGAGATATAACAAATTTTTGCGCCATTAGTTGTAGAGTTGCGGATCTGATGGCAGACCGCCTGAATCAGGTGTGTTTTCCCTAAGCCCACCCCTCCATAAATAAATAACGGATTATAGGCTTTGGCCGGTGAGTTGGCTACAGCTAATGAATAAGCATGGGCATGGCGGTTACCTGAACCCACCACAAAATTTTCAAAAGTATAACGCAGATTAAGATTGGCTAGGCCGGTGCCTTGCGCGGCTTTAATCGTCTGCTCGGGTATTTTATCAGGCAGGACAGGATACTCGGGTTTATCGGCGACAACTAAATTTACTAACAGATTATCCACGCCCTTGGTTTGCATGATCTGGCGGATTAGCGCCAGGTAATGCTTCTCCACCCATTCCTTAAAAAATTGGTCCGGGGCTTGCAGGTTAATGCTTTGGTTATCTTGGGCAGTAAACTTAAGCGGAGCAATCCAGGTAGCAAAGATCGTGTCCCCAAATTTGCCTTTTAACTCGTTCTGCGCCTCTTCCCAACACTGATTAAGCTCTAACATATTTACAGAATTAACAGTTTATGCACACCTTGTATAAATCTGTGGATAAGATATTCCTCGGAATATTCACTAAACAAAGATATTATAACAGAGACCAAAATCCTTGCAAGTAAAAAAGTTAAACGTTAGCTATTATACAATAATAATTGCTGGCGTCAACAAAAAACTTGACCGAGTTAAAAATGTATGTTACAATTCACAAATTCGCTCAAACAATTTCGAATAACTTTATTCTGAAAATTGCGGGCTGATTACGGAGGAGATAAAATGAAGAAGAATTTAAAAACCCCAACAAATATTGTGGGTAAAAAACGTCATGGTTTTCGCAGCAAAATGGCTACTAAATCCGGGCGTAAGCTTTTGGCTCGCCGACGACAGAAAGGCAGAAAAAAGCTTTGCGTTTAATCTTGATTAATTTGGCGCAAACCTTAATCAAGGCGTATCAAAAGTACATTCGGCCGATTTTACCAATCAGCTGCCGTTTTGAACCGAGTTGCTCAGAGTACACCAAGCAAGCTATTTTAAAATACGGAATTATTAAAGGAGTATTTAAGGGGATAACCAGAATATGCCGGTGCCAGCCTTTTTGCAGCCGGTCAGGTTATGATCCCTTAGTATAAATAATATGGAAAAACGTTTAGTCGTAGCGATTGCTTTATCTCTTTTGATTCTTCTGACCTGGTCAGCTTTCATTTCTAAGCCGCAACCAGTTGATAATAAACAAGTTACACAGGTGCAATCTTCTGCTTCCTCTTCCTCTGTTGTTGCTGTGCCAGCGAGCTTATCATCAGAAACTACAGAACCGGCCAAGGAGCTGGTGCATTTTAAACAGGATACTCGGGAAATTATTTTTGATGTGGCTAAAGCTGCTATCGTCGAGATAATATTCAAAGCCAACAAAGAACATCGCTTACCCTTAACAGTTGGATTTTACAGCGAGGGTAATGGTTTGTTTAAAGTGGAGAAAATCAATCAGGATTCAGTTTCTTTTATCTACCAAGATCAGTATAAACGAGTGGTCAAGAAATATACTATTCCTAACAATAGTTATACCATAGGTTTAGATATTCAAACTACTAATTTATCCACCTCCCCTCTGGTTTTATCCTCGAAAATAGTTTTAGGAAGGTTAAATTTATCGGCAAAAAATGAACAGTCGCGTTATCAGGGAGTTTTTCTGGGCAGCAGCGTAAAGAATCTGCATCTTGCGCCGGGTAAGGATTTTAATAGTCAGGATGTAAAATTTATGGGCTTGCGGGATCAGTATTTTTGTTTGATTGCTGAACCAGTTACTGGAGAAGGCGGCGGTTATGTTAAAAAAATTAATGTCCAAGAAGCCGAAGTTGGTTTGTTAGCAAAGGAGATTACTTTAAAACCTGGGGTTCAGATTGGACAATTATATCGTATCTATTTGGGACCACAAGACTTAAAGATAATAAATAGCGTAAAACCAGAATGGACATCAATTAT
>JAQTRA010000020.1 GCA_028712045.1 Candidatus Omnitrophota bacterium
CAGCTAAAAAAGAGGATATTGTAGTGATTAAGAGCCCGGTGGGGCTGCCGGGAAGAGTGATCAGTAACGAATTTGTGAAAAAAGTTACTCAAGGCGCGCATGTGCCTTTTGCCTGCGAGTATAAATGTTTATATACTTGTGATTCTAAAAAAGTGAATTATTGCATTGCTAAGGCGCTGTTGAATGCTTACCGCGGGGAGATGGATAAAGGGTTTGCCATGTGTGGCAGCAATGCCTACCGCATTGATAAAATAGTTTCAGTCAAAGAGTTAATCTGTGAACTTGTTACCGAAGCAAAAGTTTGCCTGAGCACCCAATCTCAGTAATTGTTATAAAATTCTCCGTAAATGTTTATCTTGAAGTTAGGTTGATTATGGAGGTATAATTAAACTATGCAAACTTATATATTGCTTTTTAGGTGCCGTGACCAAAAAGGTATTGTAGCTAAGATATCTGATTTTATTTTTAAGCAAGATGCCAATATAATCAAAGCTAACCAATATACCACTGACCCTGAAGGTGGTTATTTTTTCTTGCGCATCGAGTTCACCTGCGCATCTAGCCAAATTGGAGTATCTTCTTTAACTGAATCTTTTAAAGCAATCGGACAGGAGTTTGCCGGCCAATGGAAGATCTATAATAAAACCCAGCTTTTACGTATGGGCATATTTGTTTCTAATCCGGATCATTGTTTAATTGATTTGCTTTATCTCTGGAAAATAGGTGAATTACGCGTCCAGATACCTTTTGTGGCCAGCAATTGCCAGGAGCATCGGGCAATTGTAGAACAGTATAATATTCCGTTTTATTTTATTGCTGCTAATAAAGATAACCGAAGAGAAGACGAGCTTTTAGCTCTGGCTTTGGATAAAACAGATTTTCTGGTACTTGCCCGTTATATGCTGGTTTTGTCGCCGGATTTCCTGGAAAAATATAATAAGGATATTATTAATATCCACCACGGTTTTTTACCTTCTTTTAAAGGCGCTGACCCTTACCGCGAGGCATTGAATCTTGGGGTTAAGGTTATTGGCGCTACCGCGCACTTTGTAAATGAAAAATTAGATGATGGCCCGATTATTAGCCAGGCAGTTGAAAATGTAACGCACGATGATAATTTGGCTTCGTTACTCAGAAAGGGCAGGAACCTGGAGAAACGCGCGCTAACTGAGGCAATATTAAGTTATACTGATTATCGTTTGATCCGGCACGAAAACAAAACTATTGTTTTTTAAAAAGGAGGAGTAGATGTCAAAGTTAGATGCTAAAGCTTGTGGAATTGCATTTGGGTTGGTTGCTGCGGCAGCGATGTTTATTTTAGGGACAATTAATGTGTTATTTTTTTGGATAGAAAGTTATCGCAGAGCGGTCAGTATTTTGTATCTGGGTTATCAGCCAACGGTAATCGGTGTAATTTTTGGTTCTTTGTGGGCCTTTATTTATGCTTTTATACTCGGCTCAAGCTTTGCTTGTTTATATAACCGCATCGTGGAAGAGCGCAAAGCAGAAATTGATGAAAAGATCAAGAATCTTGCCCATGAGATCTGGGTAAAAAAAGGTAAGCCGGATAATAGTTCAGATGAAAATTGGAAGGAAGCAGTCAGGCGTGTCAGAGGAGATTAATGTGCCTCAGAGAATAGCTATTATCGGCGCAGGCGTAGGAGGTTTAGCTTGCGCCTGTCGTTTGGCCAAAGATGGCTATAGTGTAGATGTTTATGAGAAGTTAGCTTCCCCGGGAGGCCGCAACAATATAATTAATGACCAGGGGTTTAAGTTTGATACCGGGCCTTCATTTGTGCTCATGCCGGATTTTTTCCAAGAGGTTTTTTCTTATTGTGGCGAAAATATCAATGATTATTTAAACCTCAAAACTATTGATCCGAGTTATAAGATTATTTACCCGGATGGCGATTGCCTTACCGTGCATAAGGATAGTAACCGCACAAAAAACGAAATTGAGCGCATTGAAAAAGGCAGTAGCCAACAATTCGATAAATTTATCGCCGAAACAAAAAATATATATGAAGTTATCCGGCCTCTTTTATATGAATGCGTAACTTTAAAATCTTTACTTGATCCTCGTTTTTGGTTTATCTTCCCGCAGATTCATGCCTTTGAATCATATTGGCAATTAGCTAAGAAATATTTTAAAAGCCAGAAGCTTTGTTACGCCTTTACATTTGAAGCGATGTTTATGGGTGTATCTCCTTACCAGGCTCCGGCGTTTTACAGCGTGATCACCTATACGGACCATGCGCAAAAAATAGCTCATCCTCTGGGCGGGATGTATCAGATCCCGTTAGCTTTAGAGAAGATGGCAAAGAAATTCGGGGCTAAGTTCCATTATAATTGTGAAGTTAAGGATATAAATAAAAAAAATAAGCAGTTTTCTTTAAAAATAAACGGAGAAAATATCCTGGCTGATACGGTTGTGGTTAATGCTGATTATGCTTATGCCCAGGAATCCCTGCTTAAAAGGAAGATCCCAAAATTTAAATATTCCTGTTCAGTTTACCTTATTTACCTGGGTTTAAATAAAAAGCTGAAAAATTTAAGCCACCATAATTTATTTTTTGCAGATAATTTAGATAAGAACCTTGATGAAATATTTAATCAAAGAGTAGTTTCTCAGGATCCTTCATTTTATGTGCATGTTCCCACAGTAACCGATGCTTCGCTTGCTGATGAGGGCAAGGAGATCGCTTATATTTTGGTTCCGGTGCCTAATCTTGAAAATGACAATAATAAATTTTTAGATTATGAGGCAGGTATCCGAAAAACTGTTTTTCAGAAGATAAATCAGCTGGCTGGTTGTGATTTAGAAAGCTTAATTGAGGTTGAACATAAATTTTATCCCGAAGATTTTATTAAACGTTATAATCTAAAAAATGGGGCAACTTTTGGGTTAGCGCATAATTTAACCCAAAGCGCATTTATGCGGCCGCAAAATTTTGATACTTTAATTCCAGGCCTTTATTTTGTAGGGGCGAGTACTCAGCCCGGGGGAGGCTTACCGGTAGTTATTGCCGGTTCACGTATTGTTGCAGATTTAATCAGGAAGAAGGAAAAGAGAGCAGGTACTTAATTATTTCCTGAATAGTTGATTCCGGAGTGGAAGCTCCAGCAGTTATTCCGACCTTCTGAATACCTTTAAACCAGCCTTTTTTTATTCCTCTAACAGAATTTACCCAGTAACTCTTAGGATTAAGCGATTTTGATATTTCGTATAATCTTTGGGTGTTTGCGCTGTTTTTAGAGCCGATAATAAGCATCAGATCGTTTTTTAGAGGTATGCCGCGGATTTCTTCCTGTTTAATTCTGGTTGGCTGGCAGATAGTGTTGTGAAATTCAAGGCCGGGTATAATTTTTTTGAGTTGATTAATGATTTCTGCAACTTTATTAAAATTTTGCGTGGATTGCACGACTACTGCTGCTTTTTTAATATTTTTGAGGGATTCGGGGATATTTTTCAGGCGATCAATAACTATTGCCCGGGTATTTACCTGGCCGATAATTCCGAGTACCTCATCATGTTTTTTATCTCCGATGACGATTAAATTCAAACCTCGGGAATGCGCGTTTCTGGCAATTTTATGAATTTCTTTGACCATAGGGCAGGTAGCATCAATAATTTTATAGCCTAATTTTTTGCCCTGATTGGTTATTTTAATTGCGTTGCCATGCGCGCGGATTAATAAAATTTTATCTTTTCCGCAAGTAAGCCGCTTTATTTTTTTAATTCCTGCTTCTTTAACTTGCTGTACTACCTTTTCGTTATGTACGATATCGCCAAGCATGTATACCTGACGATGGCCTTTGGCTGTTTCTAAAGCTAAGGTAATAGCCCGTTTAACTCCAAAACAAAATCCAGCAGATTTCGCCAGGCTGATTTTCATGAGCAATTTCCTTTAATTAATATTTTAGAAACAATCATTATTTTATCAAGTTTACTTACCTGGGCTCTTTTTAAGAGAACATTGTAACTATTTTTCTCTACTTTATTTAATATTGCAGCGTAAATTTCTTTCATCGCCAAAACTACCCGCCGGCAATTTTTATCTTTGAGCATGGCTATTCCGGGAGTGCAATCTGAATAATATTGACGGCTGCGTTTGATCTGAAATTTAAGCAGCTTAATGAAATCAGGCGTAGGGGTTGTTTTTTTTAAAGTATCTTCAGTTATGGCGAATTTTTGCATTTCAGTTTGGGGCAGATAGATGCGTCCTTTTTGCCAGTCTTCTTTAATATCCCGGATTATGTTGGTTAATTGCATGGCAATGCCTAGCTTAATCGCGTAAGCCTGAGCTTCGGGATCGGAATAGCCGAATATTTTTAACATAATCAATCCCACTACTCCGGCAGCTTTGTAGCAATAATCGTAAAGCTCATCAAAATCAGCGTAACGGGTTTTCTTTAAATCCATACGCATGCCTTTGATTAATTCATCAAAATATTCCTTGGGTATGGCAAATTTATTTACTATTTCGGCAAACGCTAAAAGCAGGGGGTCAGCTGGTTTTTGCAGTAGACAGCCCGCATAGGCTTGATCAATATTTTTTTGCATGTTTTCTAAAGCGCCGGTATTCGTTTGGGTGTCTACGGCTTCATCGCTAAGCCGGCAAATCGCATAAACAGCATAGGCAGCATTTTGTTTTTCTATGGGCAGGAATAATGATGCGAAATAAAATGTTTTGGCAAAATCAGCGGTAATTTTTTTTGCTTTGCTAAAACCGGATTTTAACTCCTGATTGTCCTGGGCCATGTTATTATTTTACATCAAAGCCTTTAAAATCCAAGGGTTCTTTCAAGGAAGGCAAGCCAATTGATGGCTGAATTATGGTTGATAATTGCCAGATTAGTAATAAAATATACTTATGTCTAATTATATGTCCGCGCTTATTTTGTCTTTGTTTTTTCCGTTTATTTTAAGTTTTTGGCCGGGCTTAAAGTTTTGGAAGCATATCCGCGCTTTAGGCTTAACTATTTTTATAATCCTGGTATTATTTGGAAGTTGGGATATATTCGCCACCAGCCGCGGGCACTGGTATTTTAATCCACAAGGAATTTTTGGTTTAAAGTTAATCAATCTTCCGGTTGAAGAGTGGTTGTTTTTTGTAATTATCCCATTTTGCTGTATTTTCACCTGGGAAGCGCTGAATTATTTAAAAAGCAGGGCTAAATGAGAGAGTACACTTTACTGGCAGTTTTTTCTTTAGGGCTTACGGTTTTTCTTGACCGTTTAACCAAAGTTCGTATTTTAAAAAATAAAATATTTTATTTTTTTATTGTTGTAATTTTAGTTTTTAAGTTCCTGGTAAACGGTTATCTTACCAGCACGAATATCGTTATGTATAACCCAAAATTTTTTATGGGTTTAAGAGCAGGTAGTATTCCGTTTGAAGATTTTATCTTTGGTTTCAGTATGGTTACAATAAGTATTATATTCTGGGAATTTTTCAAAAAAAGAAACCTATGAGCAAAGTAATTTTACTCTTTTTAGTCATATTTTTTCTTTGTTTTCCTGCCTATGCTTTGGAATGGAAAGAGCTCCATGAACAGGCAGATGCGCTGGACATTGGCTCAGCTGTTAAATTATCCGGTAATAACCCTGAATCTGTAGATGATTTGTATAAATTAGGGTTAGTTTATTTAAATATTCATCAGGATATCCAGGCAAATGATGCATTTTCGAAAATTTTATTGTTAAAGCCTGGTTTGATCCAGGCGCGTTGGGGCCAGGCAGAATCATTACGCCGGCAACACAACTTAAATCAAGCCGAGAGCCTGCTGAAACAAATTATTGTTGAAAATGCGGATTTTTCCCCGGCCTATATAAGTTTAGCTTATATAAAATATATGCAGATGGATTTTGAGGAATCTGTGCGCTTAGCTTTAAAAGTAATCCAACAGGGCAGGGATAAAGTTGATTTAAGTAATTATGCGCGCGCCTATTCCATGTATGCGGGAGCTAAAGGAATGATTGCCCATTATGGCGGGCCATTTTCTAAAGCGGTAAATGGCCTGGCAGTTAAACCTAATTTAGATAAAGCCGCTAAATTACAGCCTGATGCTGCGGGCGTTCTCTTTGGGTTAGGCAGCTATTATCTGCTAGCTCCGGCACTAGCTGGAGGGGATAAAATAAAAGCGGAAGTATATCTTAAAAAAGCAATTGCCGCTGACCCGCTATTCGCGGATATCTATGTGCGCTTAGCCCAGCTTTATAAAATAAAGGGCGATAAAGAAAAGTATGGCGGGTATTTAGCTAAAGCATTAGAGATTGATCCGGGAAATGAATTAGCCCTAGATACTCAAAGCGGAAAATGTAAATTTATTTGTACGGGTGGAAAAGATTAATAATTGATCGCCAGGATTTTTCTGCAGAACTCAACTAAGGTTTTTTTGTAGATGCCGCGCATCGGTAAATTATCAATTAAGCGTTGGGATTTTTGCATCAAGGAAGTTATCTCTTTTTTAGCGTAATCTAAAGCGCCGGAGCTTTTTATTATGCTTTGCATTCTGCTTAAATCTTCCAACCGGATCGATTTTGCTGAGAGTATCTTTTTTATGATAGCTTTATCTTTTGGGCAACTGTTATTGTAAGCGTACCATAAAAGTAAGGTCTTTTTTTCTTCTAAAAGGTCGGTAAGGTTAGATTTGCCTATTTCTGATTCAGAACTAAAAATTCCGATTATATCATCCTTAATCTGAAAAGCCCGCCCCAAATATATCCCGTAATCAAAAAGTTTTTTAATTTGGTTTTTATTTGCTCCGGCAAGAATTGCCCCCATGGTCAGGGGAGAAGAGAAAGTATAATTTGCAGTTTTATAATCGTAAATTTTATAAATTTCTTCTTTGTTTACTTCGGCTATTGGTTTTGCCCCTAATAAAAGCTCAATAAATTCTCCACTACCGGTGAAAAGTGCCGCTGAAATAAGTTTTCTTAAAGCTAGTTCCTTACGCCCAGGGCTTTCTTTTACCGCTAAAAAGGCGTCGAGAGCCATAGCATACATTACATCGCCGGCAACAATAGTTAAATCTGCGCCGTTAAACTTTATTTTTTTATATTTTCGTAAATAATTATCCAATAAAGCGTGCATCGAAGGCAGGCCGCGGCGGGTATTAGATTTGTCAATGATATCGTCATGCACCAGCATAAAATCATGTAAAAGCTCTAAGGATATAGCGCTGCGGTATAGTCCGGATGCGGGTTTTTTAGCAAACCCGAGATAGCCGATGCAGAATAATACCGGGCGCACCCTTTTGCCATCACGCGAAATAAACTCTTTGATGCTTTTAAAGAGTAAGGGCGAAAGGTTGTTTAAGTGGTAGGTTTTATCGATGCTGGCAATATAAGATTGCAGCTCTAAATTGACCCTGCTTTTTATTTTCAAAAACATGTAATTATGGTAACATAGCTATAAAGCCAATGCAAACAAAAACGCAGAGAATTATAATTTTAGGTGCTGGTTTTGCCGGTTTAAGCCTGGCCAGAAAGTTGAGTTCTAGCGGTTTGAACCTGGATATCCTGCTGGTGGATAAGAAGGATGTATCTGATTTTCTTCCGTTATTGCCGGATCTAATTGGCCGCAATCTTCATCCGGATTATTTGAGTATTAATCTTGAGCAGTTTTGCCGTAAAATCAAATGCAAATTCTTGTTAGCTGATTGTTTAGGAGTTGATCTAACCAGAAAAGAGGTCCGGTTATCCCGGGGTATTTTTACCTATGATTATCTGGTTCTGGCCAGCGGCAGTGAAACTAATTTTTATGGCAATGAAATTATAAAAAATTACGCTTATACTTTAGACAGCGTAGCAGATGCCCGAAAAATAATTCAGGCCTTAAAGCAGAGAAGTTATGATAATTATATAGTTTGTGGCGGCGGTTATACCGGGGTAGAGGCGGCTACAAACCTGCAAGTATTTTTAATAAAAAATAAAATTAATAAGCGTGTAATTATTATTGAGCGTGCTCCTAAAATATTAAGCATGGTGCCGGAGTGGATGCAGGCTTATGTCAAACTTAACCTTAACCAGTTAGGTATTGAAATTTTTACCGATAGTGTAATTGAAAAAGCCGAAAACAGCAGTGTTTATTTAAATAATAATAGATCATTTCCCAATGCTTTTTTAATTTGGGTAGCCGGGGTAAAAACCGCTGCTTATATTCAGGATTTGCAGGTTGAGAAGAATGCCCAGGGCAGGATTAAAACTGATGATTTTTTAAGGTTGAATGATTCTTGTTTTGTTGCCGGTGATGCAGCTTATTTTAATGCCGGAGGTAATTATTTGCGTATGGCAATCCAGTTTGCGATTACTCAGGGTGATCAGGCAGCCGATAATTTAATCAGATCGATTAAGGGTAAGCAGCTTGTGCAATTTAAACCCCGGGATCTGGGGTATATAATTCCTTTGGCTAATAATAAGGCTTGTGGCCAAATTATGGGTTTTGATTTTAAAGGTTTTTTTCCTCTTTTATTGCATTATTCTATGTGTATTTATCGCTCTTACGGTTTAAGAAGTAAATCAGGGATACTCAGGAATTTATTAAGCGGAGGCGTAAAATGATGGATGCCGGTATTTTAGTTTTACGGTTGGGATTAGGGGTTATGTTTATGGCCCATGGCTTGCAAAAGGCGTTTGGATTGTTTGGCGGGCCAGGGGTTAAGGCTTTTTCTGAAATGCTGGCCGGATTAGGATTTACCCCAGCTTTATTTTGGGCATATCTGGCCAGTTATGCGGAGTTAATCGGAGGGTTATTGCTGATTGCCGGAGTATTTAGCCGGGGTGCGGCTTTATTCCTTTTAATCCTGATTATTACGGCTGGTTTAAAGGTCCATCTAAAAAATGGTTTTTTTCTTTCCGCCGGTGGATTTGAATATGTTTTTGTTATTGCCATGGCTCTGGCAGCATTAATTTTACTGGGGCCCGGTTCAATCCGCCCTTAAATTTGGTTGTATATTAATATTGTAAGTGGGTAAAATTGTGTTATATTTAAACAAATGAAAAGAATATCCCGGCCACTTTTATTTGCAATTTTCATATTATTATTTTTTGCGCCTAAATCATTTTCTCAGGAGCTAAAGAGTTTGTTTATTTTTCATTCTCCTACCTGTCATCGCTGCGTAGAAGCTAAAGAAAAGATAATCCCCGCGGTATTAAATGAATTTGCTGGTAAGCTGACTGTCCAGTATCGGGATACCCAGGAAATAGAAAACTACAAATTTTTACTTAGTTTACAAAAGCAGTTTGCTCCGGATATCACTCTTGATCTGCCGGTATTTTTTATGGAAGGTAAGCTAATTAATGGTAGCGGTAGCATTGATCTGAACTTAAGGCAGCTTATTGTCGAATCGCTTGCCAGCCAGAGGAGTGGATTTAAATTGCCAGAGATTGATTTAGTTAAGCATTTCCAAAGCTTTACTCCTTTAGCGGTTAGTTTTGCCGGGCTTCAGGACGGGATTAATCCCTGTGCTTTTACCGTCATAGTTTTCTTTATTTCATTTCTTACCTTGCAAGGGTATAGAAAGAGAGAGGTTTTATTAATCGGGTTAACTTTTATTGCGGCTGTATTTTTAACCTATTTACTTATTGGTTTGGGGATATTTAATTTCCTTTACTCTTTAAAAACTACCGTGATTTTGTCAAAAATATTAACTATTTTTATTGGAGCTTTTAGTATTATCCTGGGCTTTTTTGCTCTATATGATTTCATTAAATTTAAAATATCTAATGATCCCCAAACGCAGGTTTTGCAGCTTCCTAACGCGATAAAAAAACGTATTCAGGCAGTAGTCGGGTTTTTTCACCGCAAGGACCGCTCGGCGGATTCAAAGGCGCGGCCGCATATATTTAAGTTGGTAATCAGTGCACTAATCAGCGGGTTTTTGGTTACTTTGCTTGAGACGGTTTGCACGGGGCAGCTTTATCTTCCCACAATTACTTATATTTTAAAAACCACGCAATTTAAATTTGATGCTTGGTTGTACTTATTGCTTTATAACATCATGTTTGTCCTGCCTTTGATTTTAATATTCATTCTGGCGCTTTTTGGGGTGACCAGCGATCAGTTCGCGGCATTTTTAAAGAAACATCTGGCGATGATTAAATTAATTATGGCGTTATTATTTCTTATTTTAGGGGTGGTGCTGATTAAGGGGGTATTATGAGAAAATTATTTTTCTTATCTTTATTTCTGATTTTTAACACTTATTGTTTTGCCGCTGGCCAGAAGGACGCGGTTTGGCCTCCTTTAGCCAAAGCCGCCGGCTCTGTCCCGGTGGCTCAGGAATCTGTACAGATAAATCCGCGGAGTTGGGATTTTGGCAAGGCTAAAGCTGGCGAAATCCTGGAGCATACTTTTGTTTATAAAAATGAAAGTAAAACAGTAGTTGAACTAATCAGTGCCAGCACTTCTTGCGGTTGCACTGTTTCGGCGATCAAGAAAAAAACATTGCTTCCCGGTGATAGTTCCGATATTGCGGTTACTTTTAATTCTAAGAATTATAGTGGAGAAGTAAAACAGTTTATATATTTAAATACCACCAACCCGGCGGAATCGGTTGTGCGTTTTGATATTAAAGCAATAGTTGAAAAATAGAAGGGGGAGAAGATGTTTGGCTTAAAATTACGTATGGCTTTATTAGTCTTTGCGCTTTTTGGCATAATTTATGCTTTATTTGTTATGTTGGGCGCATATTTAGGTATCAATAATTTTTATTTTTACCTCATTTTATCTTTAGGCATGATGTTTTTGCAGTATATGCTGGGGCCGAAATTAGTCGAGTGGAGTATGCGGGTAAAATATATCAAAAAAGACGAAAACCCGCGGTTATTCCAGATGGTGGAATCCCTGTCCAGGCGCGCTATGATCCCTACTCCCCGGATTGGAATAGCTCAAATCGAAATCCCTAATGCTTTTGCTTTTGGCCGGGGGGTTAAAGATGGCCGGGTTTGCGTCACCGCCGGTATCATGAATCTTTTAAATGATGATGAATTAAGAGCAGTCCTGGGCCATGAAATCAGCCACTTAAAAAACCGGGATGTGTTAACCATCACTTTGCTTTCGGTAATTCCGATGATTATGTATCGGCTGGCCTGGCAGTTTCTTTTTATGGGCAGAAGAAGGGATGACCGGGGAGGAAATACCGTATTAATCGGGGTGGTGGCATTTTTGTTCTATTTTATTACTAATTTGTTGGTTTTGTATGCTTCACGTATTCGTGAGTATTTTGCGGACAGGGGTTCTATTGCTTTAGGGTCAAGCCCGGCAACACTTGCTTCCAGCCTTTACAAACTGGTTTATGGTTCGGCGCGGATGAATAAAGAAACCCTTAAAGAAACCGAGGGGCTCAAGGCATTTTTTGTGAATGACCCTTCCCGGGCAGGAATTGAAATTTCGGATTTAGCCCAATTGGACTTAGATAAAAGCGGGACTATTGATGCTAGCGAATTAGAGATTTTAAGAAGAAAGCAGATGAAATTAGGTTGGGGTGATAAAATGCTGGAGATGATGAGCACCCATCCGAATATGCTCAAACGGATTAAAAGGCTGGCCGAGTATAAAAACTAATGCAATTGACATAAGCTGATGCCTAAGATATAATTATAACTCTATGGAACTAAACGAGATTATCCAACAAAGAATAGAAAAACGCCTGGCGATTGAGGCAACTGGCCAAAGCGCGCATGACCGGGTTTTGCCTGGCCGCGTTGAGATTTCTTCTATTTTGAGTAATTTTCAGGAAGGCACAAAAGCAGTGCTGGCCGGCAGGGTAACTGCCAAGCGTTCTCATGGAAAAGTGAGTTTTCTGGATTTAAGGGATACTACCGGCAGGATTCAATTATATGTCAAGACAACTGAGTTGGCCGAATTAAAAGCAAAACTTTTTGAAAATATTGATATTGCAGATATTTTATCGGTTAAAGGTGAGCTTTTTAAGACGCATACCAATGAACCCACTTTAAGAGTAGAGGATTTTGTTATTTTGAGTAAAGCTATCCGGCCGCTTCCGGAAAAGTGGCATGGGCTTAAAGATGTGGAGGTGCGTTATCGGCAGCGCTACCTGGATTTAATTGCTAACGCGGAAGTGAAAAATATCTTTGCTTTAAGGTCCAAAATTATCCGTGAAATAAGAAATTTTCTGGATACCCGCGCTTTTTGCGAAGTGGAAACTCCGATGATGCATGATGTTCCCGGGGGAGCAGCTGGCCGGCCTTTTAAAACTTTTCATAATGAATATAAGATGGATCTTTACTTAAGGATTGCCCCGGAACTATATCTTAAAAGGCTTTTAGTCGGCGGGCTGGATAAAGTTTATGAGATCAACCGTTCTTTTCGTAATGAAGGTGTATCTACCCGGCATAATCCGGAGTTTACTATGCTTGAGGTTTATCAGGCTTACGCGGATTATGAAGATATGATCAATTTAACCCAGGATCTTATTTGCCATTTAGCCAAAGAGCTTTTGGGTAAAGACGAACTTACTTTTCAGGGCAAAGCTATCGCGCTTAAAACTCCCTGGAACAGGCAATCGTTTGCCGGGTTGGTGAAGGAGAAGTTTGGCATTGACCCGCAAGATGAGCCTAATCAGATGCTGAGTAAACTACAGCTTAAAGGGTTTGCTAAAGACAAAAACCGCCTGAGCCGTTCTCAGATCAATAAAATTATCGAAGATACTCTGGAACAGGATATGCAGGCCAGCCCGACATTTATTACCGATTATTTTACTGTGCTTTGTCCGCTGGCCAAAACAAAAAAAGATAATCCGTTAATTTCAGAAAGATTTGAATTATATGTCGCCGGTATGGAAATTGCTAATGCTTATTCTGAGTTAAACGACCCAACCGAGCAGAAAAGGCGTTTTGAAGAGGAAGTTAAAGAGCTCAATACCGATGAGCAAAAAAGCGTAGATAATGATTATATTCTGGCTCTAGAGCATGGCATGCCTCCGGCCGGTGGTTTAGGTATTGGTATTGACCGGTTGGTGATGTTGTTTGCCAATCAGCCGTCAATCAGGGATGTGATTTTATTTCCTTTGCTTAGATCTCAAGAAGAGGTTGTTGAGGAATAATATGTTTTCCGAGTTATGGCTTAGCCAGAGGTATTTAAGAACCGGCAAAAAAGAGAAGATCATCTCTCTGACTGCGCTGATCTCCATGGTTGGTATTGCTATCGGGGTTTTGGTGTTAATTGTAGTTATTTCGGTAATGAGCGGGTTTGACCGTTATCTGGAAGATAAAATGATCGGCACTAACGCGCACCTGTTAGTTGAATTTTACGGCGGATCAAAGCAGCCGGATCAGGTAATTGAAAAATTAAAAAAATTTCCTTATGTTTTAGGCGCGTCTCCGTTTATTGATGGCCAGGCGCTGGTAAAAAATGAAAAATCAATTTTTGGCGTCCAGGTCCGCGGCATTGACCCAAAGCTGCAGGTGCAAACTTCCAAGATTAATGAATATTTAAAAACAGGAAGTTATGATTTAAACGGCAATGAAATTGCGATCGGCCAAGAGTTGGGGATGCGTTTAGGATTAGGCATCGGAGATGCAATTGGTTTAATTTCACCGGTTACGCTTACGAAAACTGATTTTTATATTAAAGGTATTTTTAACAGCGGGATGTATCTTTATGATTCCAGCCTGATTCTGACCAGTATCAAGGGAGCTCAGGATTTTTATAAGATGCCGGATCTGGTAAGCGGCGTAGCCGTTAAAGTAGGTAATGTTTACAAAGTGGAGAATATTAAAGAGCAGTTATACCGGGATTTAACCGGGGTGGGGACTTATCAGGTGCGCACTTGGATCGATGAGAATAAAAATTTTCTGGAAGCTTTAAAGCTGGAAAAAGTTGTGATGTTTATTGTGGTGACGATGACTACAGTAGTGGCGGCATTTGGTATTGTCAGCACTTTAATTATGTCCGTGATGAGCCGGATCAAAGATATCGGAATTTTGCGTTCAGTAGGCGCCAAAACTAAAAGTATCTTACAGATTTTTGTTTTTCAGGGTATGGCGATCGGTATTACCGGAATTATCCTGGGCTTATGCGGCGGAGTAGCGCTGGCACTTTCTTTGGATAAAGTAGTGGATTTCATATCCTACATTATCGGAAGGAGCCTGATTCCTAAGGATATTTATTATTTCGACCGTATACCGACGAATATAAATATCGGGGATATCAGCATAATTGTGCTGTCGGCTTTAATGATAACTTTCCTCGCCAGTATCTATCCGGCATATTATGCCAGCCGTATAATTCCCAGCGAGGCAGTGCGGCATGAGTGAAAAGATTGTTAAAGTCAGCGCTCTTTGTAAAAGTTACCGCGATAATCTCAATG
>JAQTRA010000107.1 GCA_028712045.1 Candidatus Omnitrophota bacterium
TCAAAATGCCAGAAATCATATTGAAGATGCTATTAGTGACGCGTTTAAGTCCGGCACGCAGATGTCTTTAGTGCTTGCAACTCTTAGCTATTCTGATAAAATAAAATCGAATATTCCTGAGGGATTGTTAGCAAAATTAGGAGAAATTATCAGGGCGCAGTCATATAGAAATAAAGACCTAGTTTTGCAATACCCCGGGGAATTTATTATTATTTTATATGGTTGTAATAAAAATAACGGATTTATTGTGCAGGGCAGGATTGAGCAGGCATTAAGAAGTTATCTGGATAGCGTCGGCCTGAGCAAAGATTTAAAATTAAGTTTTGGTGCGGCTACTTATCCTGATGAAGGTGGCTCTTATCAGGAATTGATCAATAAAGCCAGGCTAGCTTAAAATCATTTCGGGGGGGGATCATGGATAAAATCAAAGTGTTGATTATTGACGATGAAGCTGATTATTTAAGCGTGATGAAAGAAAGGCTGGAGTCCTGGGACTATGAGGTATTACCGGCTCAAGGCGGCAAAGAAGGGGTTGCGGTAATTAAAGAAAGATCTCCGGATATTGTAATACTGGATTATTTTATGCCGGATATGGACGGAACCGCGGTTTTAAAAGAGATAAGAAAGTTCAATAAGAATTTACCTGTAATTATGCTTACTGCCCATCCGGAGGTGAAAAATATCAAAGATGCCCGCGAACTGGGGGTAAGTGCTTTTATACCTAAATTGAGCGCTTATTCGGATGTTCAGGCTTCGCTAAGATCGGCTTTAGATATGGCTGGAAAAAAAATTAAAGAAAGTAAAGGATAAAACTATGGCTGAAAGAATACTCGTTGTCGACGATGAAATAGATCTTGTCGGAATGCTTACTATGAGGCTGGAGGCAAATGATTATGAAGTTTTTTCCGCTTATGACGGCCAGGATGGCCTGGATAAGGCACGCGCATTAAAACCGGATTTAATTATCCTGGACCTGATGCTTCCTAAGATCGATGGTTATAAAGTCTGCCGGATGTTAAAATTTGACGAAAAATATAAGCAGATACCGATTATACTTTTTACCGCTCGTGCCCAGGAATCCGATATTAAGTTAGGCAAAGAAGTGGGGGCGGATGCTTATTTGACTAAGCCGTTTGAGCCGGATATTCTTTTGGGTAAGATTAGGGAGCTTTTAAAATAGTATTAATTATCGTAGGGGAGGTTTAAACCTCCCCTACGATTGGAATTATTCTTTGCGGAGGATAGCATGGACAAGAAAAAAATATTAATTGTTGATGATGAACATGATTTTGTGGATTTGGTAAAGCTGAGGTTAGAGACAAATAATTATCAGGTTATTACTGCTTATGACGGAGAACAAGCGCTGAATATTGCTGCTCAGGAAAAACCGGATTTAATGCTTTTAGATATTTTAATGCCGAAAGTTGATGGGGTTAAGGTATGCCAGAAACTTAAGAATAACCCTTTGACAGCCGGTATTGTTATAATTATTCTTACGGCTAAGGACCGGCCGGAAGATATAAAACTGGCTAAACAAGCCGGCTCGGATGAGTATATTGTTAAACCCTTTGATGATCAGACGCTGCTTTTTAGTATCAAGCAATTACTTAACCGGGTAAAAGGGAGTTAATATGGAAATAATTGATTTATTATTAAAAGAATCCCTAGTAACTCCTGACCAGGTGGCCAAAGCTAAAGAAGAGGTCAAACGCACCGGGATGAAATTAGAAAAAGCCCTGGAAAAACTGGGTTTTATTACCGAAGAAGATATTGCTAAAGCTAAGGCGGATGCCTCGGGCGTGCCTTATATGAACCTGGAAGATTATGTGATTGATGTATCTTTAACCAAGCTTATTCCGGAAAGCGTAGCTAATAAATATAAAGCTGTGCCGCTATTTAAGATCAGGGATACTTTGACTGTGGCGATGCTTGACCCGAAAGATATTGAAGCTTTGGATAACATCCGCAGAATTGCTAAAGTAAGTAATGTGGAACCGGTTTTAGTTTCGGCCCGCAGTATCAACCAGGTTTTGGATGCTTATTACGGTGAAGGCAACTCGGTTGAGGAGATTGTCAAATCTATCGAGAATAAAAAATCATTTGCGGCCAAAGGCGATTTAACGGAAACCGCTGAAGAGGCGCCGATTATTAAATTGGTGAATATTTTAATTACCGATGCGGTCAAAGACCGGGTCAGCGATATCCATATTGAGCCGGATGTCGAGGTTTTGCGCGTGCGTTTCCGCATCGACGGGATTTTACATGAAGTGCACACTTTACCGATAAAACTTTCGAATGCGGTTATTTCCAGGATTAAGATCCTGGCGGATATTGATATCGCTGAAAACCGCCGGCCGCAAGATGGCAAGATCAGCGTAAAATTAGAAAATAAAGATTTGGATATCAGGGTTTCTACGTTTCCTACGGTGCACGGTGAGAATGTGGTGATGCGTTTATTGGACCGTTCATCTATTTTGTTAGGTTTAGAAGATTTAGGGTTTACTAAGGATAACCTGGCAATATTTACCAAAATGATCGCTCAGCCGAACGGGATTATCCTGGTTACCGGCCCTACCGGAAGCGGAAAAACTACTACGCTTTACTCGGCACTAAGTACAATCAGCTCGATGGAAAAAAATATTATTACTATTGAAGACCCGGTGGAGTATGAGTTAGCGTTGGTGCGCCAGACTCAGGTTAATCCCAAGGCAGATGTTACTTTTGCCAATGGCCTGCGTTCGATTTTACGCCAGGATCCGGATGTAATTATGGTCGGAGAAATCCGCGATAAAGAAACCGCCGAGGTAGCCATTCAGGCATCTTTAACCGGCCATTTAGTTTTCTCGACGCTGCATACTAATGATGCACCGAGTTCTTTAACGCGTTTAATTGATATGGGCCTGGAGCCATTTTTAATTTCTAGTTCCCTAATTCTGATTGTTGCCCAGAGGCTGGTGCGTAAGATCTGCCCGAAATGCAAAGAGGAATATTCTGCTCCGCTGGCAGCTTTAAAAGATTTAGGCCTGGATAGTTTGACAAAATTTTTCCGCGGTAAGGGATGCCCGGTTTGTAAAAATTCGGGGTTCTTGGGCCGGATCGGAATTTTTGAAGTTTTAGTGGTTGATGAGTCAATTCGTAAAATGGTTGAAGAAAAAAAATCCGCGGATATCATTAAGAAAAAAGCAGTTGAATCAGGGATGAAAACTTTGCGTGAAGACGGGCTGGATAAAGCCAGGGCCGGATTAACGACTATTGAAGAAATCTTAAGAGTTACCGAAATAGAATAATTTATGCCTAATTATCAGTATAAAGCCAGGGATAAATTTAGTAAGCCGCTTTCCGGGGTAATGTCGGCTGATGATGAAAGCGCAATAGCGGCAAAATTAAACCAGCTGGGGTATACTCCCATATCTATTATTGAAACCAGGCAGGAATCCAAGATTACTAAATTTTTAGGCTCTGCCGTAAGAGTAAAATTC
>JAQTRA010000108.1 GCA_028712045.1 Candidatus Omnitrophota bacterium
CCTCTGTTTCTTTAGCCTCTAAAGCAGCCTTAGTTTCGCGGATCTGGCGGGATAAATTTACATTTTTGGTAAACTCATCCTGCAGCTCTTTTTCTTTAGCCGCCAGTTTATTTTTCAGTTCCGTATTCTCCGGCCTGATCTTATACACTTCGGCTTCTGCCCGGGTAACCAGATCCTCCCGGCGCTTTAATCCTTCTAAAAACTTAACTTGGTTCTCTTCGGTTACCGCGGATTCAGATTTTTCTTTAGCATATTCTGCCTTAACCTGGAATAGCTCACTTTCTAACTGGGTTATTTTGCTCTGCAGCTGCTGCACCCCTAAAGTATTTTCAGGTTCTTGTTTCACAAATGGTTTAGCAGAATTTTTTTTATTGATTATCTTTTTAAGGTCTTCAAATGCATTAGGATAAAATATCCCCAATACAGCATAAGCAACCAATGCTACACCTAAAACTACAAGTATCTGCATTCCTAACACCATTTTTACTGACCCTCAATAAAAAAATCCCCGCAAGTGTGCCGTTGGATAGATAGTCTGAACCGTTTTGGTTTCAGGTGGGTGCCCTCTGCTTGGCGCCAAAGCGCCAGGAGATATTGGGCTCCCTTGAAAATAGTGTTGGTTCAATAATTATCAAGATCTCCAACGTGCACCGCAGGGATATATTAAAGAACTTCTTTGAACCTAAAAAAGTATAACACATATTTAAGCTTTAAATCAATCCCAGCTGGATAATGCGCTTTTCTTGCTAACGTAATTTTATACCAAACCGCTCTACTAGTAAAGCACAAATAGAATTATGTATTGGCGCCAGCTCTTCTTCGGTGAGTGTGCGTTCGCTTACGCGGTAAACACAAGATATAGTCAGGCCCCTAAACCCCGCAGGAATCTGCTTACCCTGATAATAATCTACAACTTTTGCCAGGCGCAATAGCCCTGACCCCTTTTCTTCGATAGCGGAAATTAAATCTTTTACCGATACATCATCTTTAACTATAAAACTTATATCCCGGGTTATCCCTGGGTATTTGGGCAGGCTTAAGAATTTCTTTTCCAAATTTATAGATGTCCATACCTTCTCTAAGTCTATCTGCCCTACAATAACCTGTTTATTTTTGATATCAAAAGCATCCAAAACTTGTTTATTTAAATCCAGCATAACCCCGATTTCCTGATGGCCCAGGGTAATACTAATCTGTTTAGCCCCTTTATTCTGAAAATCATAACCCTGGATCCCCAGCTTGCTGAATAGTTCCTCGATAATACCTTTTAAATGCAGCAAAGTAATCTCATCTTTAATTAAACCTCGTTTAAGTAAAAAAGAATTTGTCCCGCATAAAGCAATACCTAAAGCCAGCTTCTCCTCGGGAATATTGCCTCCGGAAAAAATATTCGCTACCTCAAAGATATTTACATACTCCTGCTGCTGGTTTAAATTATAAGCCACGCAGCGGATAAGGCTGGGCAAAAGCGTCGGCCGTAAAACCTCCTGCTCGGCGCTTAGAGGATTAAGAATTTCAATGAGCTTAGCTGAAGGCACAATTCCTGATTTTGTCAATAAAGTGCGGTTTACTAAACTATAAGTAATCGCTTCCTGCAAACCTGCCCCTAACAAAACATTTTTAATATAAGCAACGGTCTTTTCTTTACCAAAGATATTCAATGCCGGTTTTATCGCCGGTAAAGTTTGCTTAATTGCCGCATAACCATAAATACGCGCAACCTCTTCGACTAAATCAATCGCCGATTTAATATCCTGGCGAAATCCGGGGCTTTTGACCAACAAACTGTTTTTTGTTTTTATTTTCAGGCTGAAACCTAAACTGCTTAAGATCTGCTTGACCGCCAACAAGGTTAGTTTTGTCCCCAATACCCTATTGACGTAAGCCACGTCTAATTTAATTGCCGGGCAAACCGCCCGGAACTGGCCTAAGGTTTTTTTACCGGCGGGTTTTCCTAAAGCTAATTCACAGATTAATTTCGAAGCCAGCAAAGCCGTGTTTTTTGCGCTCTCTAAATCCACCCCTCTTTCAAATCTATAAGCTGATTCAGACTGCAGCCCTAATTTTTGACGGCCGCGGCGGATCAATACCGGATTAAAAATCGCAGTTTCTAGCAAAATATTACGCGTCTGCGCGGTAACCTCGGTATCCTTGCCTCCCATAACTCCGGCAACCGCTATAGGTTTATCCAAATCGGCAATTACTAAAATTTCCGGGGTTAATAATTTTTGCTGATTATCAATGGTGTTTATTTTTTCACCGGCTTTGGCCCGGCGCACAATCACTGTCGCCTGATTTAATTTATCTAAATCAAAAGCATGTAATGGATGGCCTAATTCAAATAAGCAATAATTAGTCACATCCACAACATTGTTCACGCTGCGGCACCCCAAAAGTTCCAGCCTTTTTTTCAACCAATCCGGCGAAGGGCCGACTTTTACATCCCGGATTATCCGGGCATTGTAGAAAGGGCATCCCGGCTTATCCAAAATAGAAACTTTTACCGGTAAAATATCTTTATTGATTATTTTTGGCTCTTGGATATTAATTACTTTGAGTTTGCTTTTAGTTATTGCCGCGACTTCCCGGGCAACTCCCAAAATGCTTAACCAATCCGGGCGATTGGAAGTAATCTCGATCTCAAAAACAAAATCGCCGCCGGCTTCCTCCCAAGCAACTACCTCTAGCCCGGCCATGGTCAATTTCTCAGCCAACGCCTTAGGCGGGATTTTAATATTTACGAAATCTTTTAACCAATTATAAGTGACTTTCATATTTTAAAACTGATTTAGGAACCTTAAATCGTTCTCAAAGAATAACCGGATATCATTAATTCCATATTTAAGCATAGCAATTCTTTCTATCCCCATACCAAAAGCAAACCCGGTATATTTATCCGGGTTATACCCCACATGCTTAAAAACATTGGGATGGATCAGGCCCGCACCTAAAATCTCCAGCCAGCCTTTTTTCCCGCACACCGAGCAACCCTGGCCTTTACAGATAATGCAGGAAATATCTACTTCTACTGACGGCTCGGTAAAAGGAAAAAAATGCGGCCGAAAACGCATTTTAATATCACGGCCGAAGATGTTTTTAGCAAAAAGCTCAAGCACTCCTTTTAAATCGGAAAACCTGATAAACTCATCCACCAAAAAACCTTCCACCTGATGAAACATAAAAAGATGGCTGGCATCCACAGCATCCGGCCGATATACCCGGCCGGGAACTACTATGGCTAAAGGAGGCTTATGTTCTTTCATCAGCCGGACCTGCACCGGCGAAGTATGGCTACGCAGGAGCATCTTGGCGTAATCTTTCAGATAAAATGTATCAAAAGCATCGCGGGAGGGATGTTCCAGCGGAATATTCAAACCGGTAAAATTATTATACTCTGTTTCAATTTCCGGGCCTTCAACTACGGAAAAACCCATGCGGATAAATATACTGCAGATCTCATCAATAATCTGGGTAATC
>JAQTRA010000109.1 GCA_028712045.1 Candidatus Omnitrophota bacterium
AAGAGTTTAATCTGCCGGCTTTGATTGAGAATGACGCCACCAGCGCATGTTTTGGGGAACATTGGCTGGATTTAGCCGGTGGTTATAAAAATGTTCTTTATATGTTTTCCGGGGTCGGTTGTGGTATCATGATTAACGGTGAGATTTACCGCGGTTCTCAGGGTTATGCCGGAGAAATATCCGTGTATAATTATAAAGAACAGGATCTTTTTAGTTGCGCCACCGGCAATCCCTGTTTTTTGAAACGTTGGGAGATGGATTTGGGTATTGTTAATGACCTGAAATTACTTTTATCCCAGAAAAAAGACAGAGCGGTTGATTTTTTTCAAGTTACTCAAACTAAGACAGAAGATATAGATTTAAAAACTGTTTTTACTGCGGCGCGGGCTAAGAATGAGACAGCCATAGTTGTTCTAGAAAGCGCAGCCAAAAGATTAGGGATCAAGATCGCCTACCTGGTAAATTTACTTAATCCGCAAGTGGTGGTAATCGGCGGCGGATTCGAAGAGGCCGGAGATAATTTTTTAAATAAAGTCAGGTCTACGGTTATGGATTGGGCTTTTCGTGAAGCAACAGCTGAAATAAAAATAGTTTATTCCCAATTAAGAGAAAACGCTGTAGCCATGGGGGCGGCAAGTTTAGTTTTAGAAAGAGTATTCGCCCAATTATAGGGGGGATTATGGAACAGAAGACAAAATTTATTATTATTGGTTTAATTGGTTTTTGTGTGGTATGTCTTTTTCTTTTCCTGCAAGCAACCAGTTCCAAGCAAATGGTGATTCGGGAACGCAATGATTTAAAAAGCGAAAATACTACCCTGATCGGTAAGATTAATTCTTTGGAAAACGAATTAAATAGCAATAAGAGCAAGATTGATTCTTTGAAGGTTGACCGGGATAAAGCAGTTGCGGATCTGGGTGATTTACAACAAAAGTTTGAATTAGCCAGCAAGGCCAGAGATGAATTAATTGAGAAATTAAAGGGTGGCCCGCAGCAGTTAGAAGGTATCCAGTCAGAAATCGTGGTGCAGAATACCGATGCTTATTGGGGGGCGATACTTAAAGCCAAAACTGATTTAGAGATGCAGTTAACCGGCCTGCGCGGTGAATTAAGGAACATGCAAATTAATAATGAATCTTTGCAGAGAGATAAGAGTGCTTTGGAGTTGGATGTTAACAGTATGCGCAATGAAAAACAAGATCTCTTAAGGCAGTTAGATTATAATCAGAAACTTTTAGATAGTTTATCCCAGGAAGTAGTCCGGGAAAGAAATGATAAAGTCAAAATTAAAGATAATTTCAAAACTATCAAAAATGAAAACACTGTGCTGATCCGGCAGTTAGGAACCCTAAATAGCCATAAATCCTCGCTGGATCGTAAAGTTCAGAGTTTGCAGGTTGGCAAAGATACGATCGAAAAGCGTTTAAGTGAGATGGAGACTATGCTCACGGAAAGAATATCTCAGATCAATGCGCTTAAGGACCAGTTAGACGCGATAAAAACTGGTAAGCCGGTTGTTGTTTCAGAGGAGAGTAAATCCCGGGAATCAGTAGAATTACCCGCGATAGTTGTGCGTTCGACAAATACAGTTAAAAGAGAAAGCCCTATAGCTGCGGATGCGCCGGTATCTTCCGGTAAAATTTTAGCGGTGAATCAAGATAATAATTTTGTAGTTATAGATCTGGGTGCTTCTGTCGGGATTAAGCATGGGAATACCTTTAGTGTTTACCGTGAAGGTAAAAACATAGGTTCGATTGTAGTGATCCAGGCCAGAGATAATATCTCGGCTTGTGATATCAAGGCTACTAGTACGCCGCTTAGAATCGGCGATATTGTTAGATAATAATGACACGCACCAAAAAACTTTCCCCCAAGAATATTTCTATTGATGATGTTGCCCGGGCCAGTGGTGTATCGATTACTACTGTTTCGCGCGTAATTAACAAAGTCGGCAGCGTTAAAGAAGCCAGTCGGATTAAAGTTATGAATGTGGTTAAAGAATTAAAATTTCAACCTTCCATTTTTGCCCAACGCTTAGCCACCGGAAAAAGCAATGTGGTGGCCCTGGTAATCCCGCGTTACGAAGGCGTATTCTATTCTTTCTACGCTTTGGAGCTTATCCGTGGCGTCGGGACAATGTGCGAAGCCCTGAAGCTGGACCTGCTTTTACATCTTACTGATGCGCGCACGCCCTTAAGCATACGCGGAGTAGGGGGGATAATTTTTTCGGATATTATTGGTAACCGCGCGCAATTAGAAGATAGTTTAGCTAGAAACATACCTTGTGTTGTGATTAATTATTATGTTGATGATTTAGAGGTTTCTTGTATTGCCGTAGATAATGCCGGAGGCGCGGAAAATGCGGTTAATTATTTAATCCAGTTAGGGCATAAAAAAATAGCGCATATAACCGGCGACGTAACTACCCAGGCAGCCGCGAAACGTTTGGAAGGTTACAAGAGAGCGTTAGAAAAAAATGGTATCAAGGTGAAAGAGGATTACATATTTAAGACTGATTATTCCCGCGGGGCCGCCAGGACCGCCGCGGAGAGTTTAATTAAGGCATCGGACCCGGCAACAGCTGTGTTTGTTGCCTCTGATTCTATGGCTCTTGAGGTAATGGCTGTGGCGCGTGAATTGGGAAAAAATATCCCGGATGATTTATCCATCGTTGGTTTTGATGATAATCCCTCCGGCTTATATGGGCCGGTCGCGCTGACTACCGTGCGGCAGCCTTTAATTAAAATGGCCGAAGAAAGTGTCAAAGAGTTGAACCGCTTAATTGCTTTAAAGAAAAATTCGCCAAAAAAGATCCTGCTTCCGGCGGATATGGTAATCAGAGAATCCTGTAAGCCTTTCAAAGGTTAAAAAAGTGCTTCCACAATACATTGTATATTACAAGATACGCATACCCTATATCTTGTAATTTTTTTTGTTGACAACGCGCAACTCTTTTGTTATATTGTTCGAAGTAAATTACAACAACCATCCAAAATCTTCGAGGTGCAATATGGAATTAAAGTTATCAGGCAATGCCATCAAGGTTCTTGAGCGCAGATATTTACGCAAGGACCAGGAGGGCAAGCTTATTGAAAACCCAGAGCAAATGTTTACCCGGGTTGCCACGGCTATTGCTATTGCGGATAAGCAATACGGCAAAACAGATCAGGAAATCAAGAAACTCCAGGACTCATTTTTTAGAATTATGGCTAATTTAGAATTTTTGCCGAACTCTCCCTGCCTGATGAATGCCGGAAAAGAGTTAGGCCAGCTTTCTGCGTGTTTTACTCTTCCGATTGAAGATTCAATGGAATCAATTTTTGAAACTTTAAAAGTTACCAGCCTTATTCATAAATCCGGCGGCGGCACAGGTTTTAATTTTTCCCGGCTGCGCCCGAAGAATGCTGTAGTTAAAACTACCGGAGGTGTTGCCAGCGGCCCGATTTCATTTATGCGG
>JAQTRA010000110.1 GCA_028712045.1 Candidatus Omnitrophota bacterium
TCATCTTTTTTTTCAGCCATATTATCCACGTAAACCTGGCCATTCCTTTTTGCTTAATCATCTTGGGCATCGGCTTTAGCCAAAAATTCTCTAAAATAAAAAGCCTGAAACCATCAAACCTGGTTTTACTTTTTTTAATTTCATTTTCCTTCGGGTATTATTTACTTTGGCATGGGTTATCGTTTTATTTTATCCCGATTGCAATTATTCCCATGCTCGCCGTACTGCTATTTGACAATTTAGAGATTGCCTATTTCTTATCTTTGGTAACTTCAATATCCCTAGCCTCACTTACTATTGAACCGTTTAAAGCCTGGCTTATTTTTTTAGCTTCCAGTATGAGCGCGATACTCCTGGTTAAAGGGGCGCGTAAACGCACTACCGTTATCAAAGCCGGAGCAATCGCTGGAATAATACAATTAATCACTTTAATTTTACTTGAACATTTTTTAATCAATAAACCCGACCGCTACCTGGTTATTTTAATCAATGGCTTACTTTCCGGAATAATCGTTTTGGGCATCCTGCCGCTTTTTGAATATATTTTACAAAGAGTAACCAATATCAGCCTTCTGGAATTAGCCGATTTACACCACCCTGTTTTACAGCGGATGATCCTGGAAGCTCCGGGGACTTATCATCACAGCCTAATTGTCGGCAACCTGGCCGATACGGCTTGCACCATTATCGGGGCAAATTCTTTGTTAGCCAGAATCGGCGCGTATTACCACGATATCGGCAAACTGACCAAACCCGAATATTTCATTGAAAACCAAGACTTAAAAAGAAATGCCCACGATGACTTATCGCCGACAATGAGTAAATTAATTATTATGAACCACGTTAAAGAAGGCCTGGAGTTGGCTAAAAAATATTCGCTCAGCCCAATACTTTGGGATTTTATCCGGCAACATCACGGCAATAGCCTGGTTTACTATTTCTATCGCCGGGCGCTGGAGGGAAAAGAAGAAAACCAGGAGATAACCGAAGAAGGTTTCCGTTATCCCGGCCCAAAACCAACGACTAAAGAAACAGCAATTGTGCTTTTAGCCGATTCAGTGGAAGCAGCCACCCGGACATTAAAAGACCCCAGCGCAGTAAAAATAGAAGAGACCGTGCATAAAATCATTAATAATAAATTTATTGACGGTCAACTTGATGATTGCGAGCTCACCTTAAAAGATATTGAAAGAATATCCAATGTTTTTATCAAAATCTTATGCGGAATTTACCACAGTCGCGCAAATTACCCCCAATAGTAACCAATGAAAATTTTAATAAAAAATTTACAAAATAGAATTCCTCTTTATCCGGTTTCAATAAAAAGGCTGATCCGGGATATCTTAAAAGGCGAAAGAGTAAAGAGAACAGGATGTATCAACCTTTGTTTCGTAAATAACGCGCTGATTAAAAAATTTAATCTTAAATTCCTAAAAACCAACCGGCCGACAGATGTCCTGGCTTTTGATTTTAATGAAAAGAAAAACAAAGAAACACTCCAGGCAGACATAATGATTTCCACCCAAACCGCAATCACTAATGCCCGTAAATTTAAAACCACGCCTAACTATGAATTAATGCTCTATGTTGCCCACGGAGTGTTACACCTGTTAGGTTATGATGATCTAAGTAAAACCAAAGCAAAAATCATGCGGAAAAAGGAAACTGAGTATGTCGATAGATAAAGCCCAGGGGCTGCTTTTAATCAAAAGAGATTTCCGGGAAACTTCGATTATTGCCGAATTTTTTACCAAAGAATTCGGCAAAATCAGCGGTTTGCTTAAAGGCATCCGCACCCAGCCGGATAAATTTGCTTCAAATTTAGAGCCATTTTCGTTAAATGAAATAATCTTCTACAGAAAAACACATTCCTCTTTACATTTAATCAGCCAGGCAGATAAACTAGATAACTTTACCCGCATACGCCAAAGCTTAGAAAAAACAACTATGGCCAGCTTTATGATGGAGCTGGTTGCTTCGGTAATGCAACTGGAAGATAAAAATGAAGAGATCTTTAACTTAACCCACCTTAGCCTTAAAGAATTGGAAACTAATTATAATCCGGAAAAAATTACCACTATATTTAAAATCAAAATGCTGGCTCTTTCCGGATTTAAACCCCATTTTGATTCCTGCGTATGTTGCTTAGATAAAATTATGGGCCAATCTAAATTTAGCCTGGCTTTAGGAGGCTTACTTTGCCCGCGCTGCATGCCCAAAGACCCCACTGCCCGGGCAATATTTCGCGGGACTGTGGCAACTATTTTGCATATTGAAAGAAATGATTTTCGCGCTAGCCTTAATTTAGGGCTTAATCCCCAGATAAAAAAAGAGCTGGATCTGATTTTAAATGCCTTTTTAAATTTTCATTTAGGAAAAGAGCTGAAATCCCAAAAAGTGCTGAATAAACTGGAGGTGGCAGTATGAAAATTGTTATTGTCGGCCCAGGGGCAATCGGATGTTTATTCGCCGCTAATTTATCAAAATCAAAAGAAGAAATCTGGTTATTAGACAAAAATAAGGAACGCGCGGCAAAAATAAATGAAAACGGAATATCTCTAGAAGGAGTATCCGGCAATTGGCAGGCAAAAGTTAGGGCCACTGCCGACTCCAAAGATATCGGCACTAGCGACTTAATCCTTATCTGCGTAAAATCTTTTAATACTAAACAAGCCATAGAACAGATTAAACCTTTACTGGGCAGGACAACTAAAATATTAACCCTGCAAAATGGAATCGGAAATATCGAGGTTATTGCTGAATTAACCGCCGAAGATAGAGTAATCGGAGGGGTAACTAACGAAGGGGCTACTTTAATTGACACCGGGAAAATTCACCACGCCGGGCGCGGCCAGACAATTATCGGGATGATCGACGGTAAAACTCCGGTGGAAATGCGCGGAATCCGCGAGGTATTTAACCAAGTGGGCTTTGACACTAAAATGTCGCGCGATATAAAAAGCCTGATCTGGAGTAAATTAATTATTAACGTAGGCATTAACGCTTTAACTGCGATCACCGGACTTCCTAACGGGAAACTTACTGAATTCGAAGGCACTAAACGCATCTTACGCGACGCAGTCACGGAAGCCGCACGCATCATTAAAAGAAAACGCATAAAATTAATTTTCGATGACCCGCTGGCAAAAGTAGAAGCAGTTTGCGAAGGGACTTTTGCTAATCATTCCTCAATGCTGCAGGATGTCTTAAAAAAGAAGCGCACTGAAATTGATTTTATTAACGGCGTAATTGTACGGCTGGGCCAGGAGCTGGGCATTGATGTCCCGACCAATAAATTCCTGGTGGACATAATCAAAACCATAGAAACCAGTTACGAATATTCAGTTAGGTAAATTTAATGGCTTACAGTAAAAAAACCCGTAAATACCTGTTAATCTTTTTATTCATCGGCTGGGGGATAACTTTAGCCTATAAACA
>JAQTRA010000111.1 GCA_028712045.1 Candidatus Omnitrophota bacterium
GGTTGCTTTGCGGGGCTAAGCGGCCCGGGCATTTTCGCGGCGTGGCCACGGTAGTAGCTAAATTGCTTAATTTAGTCAGGCCGGATAACCTTTATTTAGGCCAAAAAGATGCTCAACAGGCAGTGATCATTTCCCGGATGGTTAAAGATTTAAATTTTCCGGTTAAAGTCAATGTTTTGCCTATTGTCCGCCAGCCAGATGGTTTAGCTTTAAGTTCGCGCAATGTTTATTTAAGCAAAAATGAAAGAATCAGCGCTTTAGTTTTATCTAAAGCTTTGCGCCTGGCTGAGACTTTGGTAAGTAATGGCCAGCGTAATGCAGATAAAATAATTTTGCGGATGAAACAGCTCATTGAAAAAAATAAAAAAGCTAAGATTGATTATATTGCTATTATGGATCCGGAACAACTTCAAGAGTTAAAGAAAGTTAAGATAGGCAGCTTAATTGCTTTAGCGGTTAAAATCGGTAAAACCAGGCTTATTGATAACACGATTATTAATTGTATCTAAAATGAACCATTCACCAAAACTTAAAATCGGTATTGTTGGTTGCGGGGCGATCGGCAGTTCCTTAGCCAAAGAGATAGTCAGCGGTATGCGTAAGCAGGCAAGCCTGACCGCTCTTTTTGATATCCGGCCGGAAAAAGCACAGTTGCTTTCCAGAAAATTAACCCGGAATACAAAATTGTGCGTGAGTAATTTAAAAGCCTTGATTAAACGTTGCGACCTGGTAATTGAAGCATCTTCAGCCAAAGCATCCTGGGAGATTGCCCGGCAAGCTTTGTCCGGCGGATGTAAAGTTATGGTAATGAGCGTAGGTGGAATGGTCGGCCATTTAGATGAGTTATATGCTTTATCCAGCAAGAACAATACTATGGTTTATTTTCCCAGCGGGGCTATTTCAGGTATTGATGCTTTGAAAGCCGCCAACATAGGAAAAGTCCAAAAAGTAGTTTTAACTACGCGCAAACATCCGGATGCGTTTAAGGGCGTGGAATATGTGTCTAAGAATTTTAAGCTTACTGGTTTAAAACAGGATAAATTGTTATTTAAAGGCAGCGCTGCGCTGGCAGTAAAGTATTTCCCGCAGAATGTTAATGTCGCAGCCGTCTTAGGTTTAGCCGGGATAGGTATGCGTAAAACTTCTGTACGGATAATCGCCTGCCCTAAGGTAAAGAAGAATATCCATGAAATTGAAATTGAATCAACGGCAGCTAAGGTTTTTACGCGGACTGAGAATATTTTGCATCCTCAGAATCCTAAAACTTCTTATTTAGCGGTGCTTTCGGCAATTGCAACTTTAAAGCAGATTTTACAACCGATAAAAATCGGAACGTAATTCAACATAAAAGAAAGGGGGTGAATACACAATGGCAGATAAAGTACTGAAAGTGGGAGTTAAGAGGGAAAAAGGTTATCTCTATTATATTGACAAGCAGGGCGATGTCTCTTGCGCTAAGATGGCCAGAGGCTCAAAAAAGGGAGGTAGCCCCAAAAAGGTAGCAAAATGCGGTATCAAGAGAAAAGTAGGCTACCTTTATTTTCTCGACAAGAAAGGCGATGTTTCCTGCGCCAAAATGAAAAGAGGCGGAAAGAAGAAAAAGAAGTAATTTTCCGGCTTTTAAAAAAAGTATAGCCCCTGATAAATGGATTTATTTTTCTAAATTTACAGGGGCTTACTTTTTATGCTATAATCCAAACCAGGTGCAATAATGAATAAAACCTTCCTGATTATTTTATCCTGTATTTGCCTGTTTATCTATGTTGGCTACCTGTTTAACGGGTTTGTTTTTGATGATAAGATCTTGATTGAGAAAAACCCGCTGATTAAATCAGCCCAACTCCTGCCCAATGTATTTAGAACCGCTATCTTCGATTATTGGACTGGTTTACAGCCTTATGACCGGATGTACCGGCCGCTGCAGATGGTTTCTTATTATCTGGATTATAATCTTTGGGGGCTTAATCCGGCAGGCTTTAGGCTGAGTAATATATTACTGCACTTATTTAATTCCATCCTGGTATTTTATCTGCTTACTTTAATTTTTAAGCGTAAATTACTGGCTGCTTTAAGCAGCGTCTTATTTTTAGTCCATCCGGTACATATCTCGACAGTAGCGTATATTTCAGCCAGAGGAGACCTGTTAAGCACATTTTTTATCCTTGCCAGTTGTGGGTTATTCTTTAGGTTTATGAACTCAAAAAATTATATATTTTATTTTTTAAGTATTTTTACTGCCGCTTTAGCTTTTTTAAGCCGGGAGAGCGCGCTGTTGGTCACTATTTTTTTATTACTTATTATTTTTGTTTCGCCTAAACCCAAAGAGAAACTTAAATATCTAGCTGGTTTTTTAATTTTAACCGTGGTTTATCTGGTTTTAAGATTGGTTATTTTTGGGCCAAGCGGCTTAGCAGCTCACCCGGGGAGTGTTAATTGGTTTTTTTCTTTAGCCAACTTTATCAATATAATTTGGCATTATGTTTTACTTTTGCTCTGGCCAGTTAATTTACGGATGTTTCATTCTACGTTTTTGATTAGCCAGTTAAGCGGAGTGGTTTTGTTTTTAGCTATTTTGGTATTCATTTTGTTTTTAGTTGCGATATTCAAATGGCCGAAGATCAAGCAGGTTCCTGCGGTTGTCAGTTTTGGTTTATTTTGGTTTTTATCGGGGATTATACCGGTTTATTTTTATTTTGATGCTTATCCGGGTTTGGGAAGGGCGCTGATGGCGGAGAGCTGGCTTTATTTGCCGAGTATCGGGTTTTGTTTAGTTTTTGCGTATATCTGCCTAATGCATAAAAAAGGCAAACTAATCATATTGGTTGGCGTTACTATTTTAGGATCATTGGTGGTGCTAAACAGAGTGTATTGGCGTAATGAGGTGGTTTTTTATGAGAGAGCTTTACAGTTTTTACCCGCAGATAGCCTTATTCAGAAAAATTTGGTTGCCGCTTACCTGGAAGCTAAAGAGTTTCCCCAGGCTTATGCAGCGATAAAAAAGCTGGAAAAATATTACGCGGACACTCCGGTTGTAAATATGGCCTGGGGCCAGTATTATTTTGCCCAGGGCCAGGCAAAAGAGGCGTTAAAATATTATCAGCAGATATTAAGTAAAAGTTTTTTTAGCAACTATTGCGTAAGTTTATGTTATGCTAAGTTAGGTGATTTTAACCAGGCCATTGAGTTTGGGCAGATAAGTTTCCGGCAGAATCCGTTTTTCGAGGCAAATGTCAGGCAATTGGCCGGGCTTTATAAGGTAACTGGCCAAAGCGAACAGGCAGATAAATATTTAATTTTAGCTAAACAACTTGACCCCAAGGCAGAATAAATGATCAGCGAGAATATAATTATCCGCGGAGCATAAGAGCATAATCTTAAGAATATTAACCTGGATTTGCCGCGCAATAAACTGATTGT
>JAQTRA010000112.1 GCA_028712045.1 Candidatus Omnitrophota bacterium
TACGGGCAAGCCTTCAGCCATATGGGATACCCCTTGTGCCTGTTTATCAAATATCTCGATAATTCGCGGCAGGTCTTTTTCCGGATGGATATCCCGCACACTAAGCCGGCTCATCTCCTGGCAAGTATACCCTAACATCTGGCATATTGCTTTATTATACATATTAAATTTTTTACTCTCGGCATCCACTAAAAGAATACCATCCCGGGCATCTTCAAATAAAGTTTTGAATTTTATTTCACTCTGCTCTATTTCCTTAGTTTTATTTTTTACAAGCTCTTCTAAGTTATCACGGTAAATTCTTAGTTCTTCTTCAATCTTTTTACGTTCAGTAATATCCCGGCCTTCGGGAAGAAGAAAAATTACTTTTCCATCCTTATCTTGAATTGGTTTAAGCGAAAAATCTATATAACGGATATTTTTATCGGCATCCAGATGGGTTGCTTCGAAAACTACAGTTTCGCCACTGGCAACTTTCTTTACAGCTTCCCGCAGCTTATCCTGCATTTCTTTTGAATGCGTCCACCAGGGCGTCTTCCAAAATAATTTACCCAGGCAATCCGATTCTTTGATTCCCGCAAACCGCAAAGCTGTCCGGTTTGCCTCAATCAGCACGCCATCCACGGTCATCATACCGACAAACTGAAAACTCTGGTCAAAAATAGCGCGAATCTTCCTCTCGCTTATGCGTAAGGCTTCTTCAGCATTTTTACGCCTGGTAATATCCCAGAATAAACCGAACACCCCAACGCAATTACCATCCTTATCTAAAATCGGGACCTTGATCGTATTAATAATCATTCTTTGAGAACTACTTAGAAAATCCGCAATAATCATAAACTCTTCTTCTATATCTTCGGTCTTTTTTGAATCCATAACCCGCTTATCATCTGTCCGGTACTTTTCAGCCAGATGCGTAGGGAAAAAATCATAATCTGTCTTTCCTTCTATCTCTGGCGGCTCAATATTTAGATCTTTGGCATAATTTTTATTGCAAGATATATAGACTGAGTTTCTGTCCTTAAGGAACACTTTCTGCGGCAAATTCTCGATAAGCGTCCGGTATTGCAGCTCTTTGGCCTGTTTTAACTCCAGCTCTACCCGCCGGCGCTCAGTAATATCGCGGATATTACATTGAATAACTTTTGCCTTATTAACTAAAAAAACATCTGAATTAACCGTTGAGCCTTTTTTAGTTTTTATGGGTATGCCTTCGTAATGAATTACCCCATCTTTTTCCAGCTTTGACACTGTTTTTTGAAAATCCTTATTATCTTTAATTACACCGATATCCCAAAGTTTCTTTTTCAGAAAACTTTCCGGAGAATACCCTAGCAAATCCTGGGCCGATTCATTAGAATTCAGGATATCTCCCTGGGTTTTATGCACCAGTAATAATCCGTCTCTGGATGTTTCAAAGGCCCGGCGATAACGTTCCTCGGAATCTTTTAGTTCTTCCTGCAAGCGCTTACGCTCAGTAATATCTTCAATAGCCAAAAGGATCAGCTCTTTATCTTTTGCTTCTTTTGCGATTATTCCCGCTATCTGCTTAGGAATGCGCAGTTTCCGGGCATTTAAAATCATCACTCGCTTACCAATCAGCTCAAATTTATGTTCAACTTCGTAATCTTGCACAACTTTTTTTTCTGAAACAATTTTTTTCAGCAAATGAAGTAATTTAGGTATATTCCACTGCCCATCGCCTAAATCCGGAAGCGGCCAACCGATTGTATTTTTTTCTTCCACTTTGAAAGTGGTATAAAAAGCCTGGTTAGCAGAAACAACCCGTAGTTTTTTATCCAAAACTAAAAAGGGTTCCCTTAAGGTAGCGATAATACCATTGGCATACTTTAAAAGTACTTCAATACCTAGTTCATGAATCTTTTTTTCATTATTCATTGCCAGGCCTTTCTAAAGACAAAAAACCCAAGCTATTGTGCCATCCAGCACAAAATGCTTGGGTTACTTTTATGAAAATTTGCTAGAAAAAAATACTATACCTTGGTTAACCGTGGCTTTAATCTTTGTTTCCAAAGGCCCTCCTCCTTTGCAAACAATCTGATTATTATACTACTCTTTTTTAGCCTAAAGTCAATAATAAATATAAGTACTTATCTCTTATTAAAAACACGATTTTTCATCACCATGGTATAGCCGTATCCGGAAGTATCTATAATTTTAAGCGGTAGGCGGTCTGCATCCTGGCTAATCCAGATTTGAAATTTAGGCGGCTGACTAGTAAAGTGGTAGGCTTTAAATCTTCCTGCCGGAACCACAATCTCATCAATTGAAGCTAAAGAAATTTTATAAGTACCTGGCATATAAACAGTAAAAGACCATCCCAGCTCTAAAACACCTACAGTGCGCAGATAAAACGGCAGAAGAATTGCGTTATTAATCGGCCCTTCTGCCTTAAAATTGTATTCTTTTACCTCTTTATTATCCACATACTTTTTTATCCGCAGAGAAAAAGTTTCCGGAATATATTCTTCAATCAGATACTCTTTGCTGAAAAGGAAAGATATATCCCGCTCTACTCTCAAGGCTAATAACATATCCGGATCGCAATATATCTTCTCTAAATCACTAAAACCTAAAGTATCCGTCTTAAAGGTAACCAACTTTACTGCTTTGCCCTTAAGGTCAACCATTCCCATGTCGTTATACTCAGCCGAGCCCAGAGGAGATATCTCAAACTCAATTTTTTCTCCGGTATAATCGAAAGCTTGCGCTACCTTAAACCAGCTTATCAGAATCAATAAAAAAACAAATTTGGTAAAAAATCTCATTTCTCCCTCTCATGCTTATTTTTCCGCAGCGTCATAAACCAAAACACAATAAAATAAAACACTATTGCTAATGCCAAACCCATGATCAGGCTTCCGATAAAAAGAGGATAATAAAAATTAAGTATGGTCTTATAAGAAAAATGTTTAAAGGTTTCCCATTGTAGCGCAGGATAATTACCACCCAGAACTAACCGCCCTAAATTATACCCTCCCCAGGTAATAAAAGGAAACGTCAGCGTTGTAGAAATATTCGTGCCGAGTAAAATAGCGATTTTATTAACCCGCTTAATTAATAACGCCGCAAGAATAACCATAATCGTATGCAATCCATACAATGGCGTTATGGCGATAAACACACCAACAGCAACACCTAAGGCGATCTCAAAAGGCGAGTTATTAAGTTTCAGCAGGCGAAGAAAACGTTCCTTTAATTTAAGTTTTGCCAAATAATCCTCTTAAAATTTTTTTCCAAAAATATAAAAGTTGATTTCTTTACCTAAATACGGCTTAAGATAACTTCTTTTGCCCTGGTAAAGAATGGTAAAGCCCATTTTGATAAAGAAGTTCTTCCCGCCTTCGGTAAAGGTTCCAAAATGCACGCCGCTTACCTGTTGATCCTTTAAA
>JAQTRA010000113.1 GCA_028712045.1 Candidatus Omnitrophota bacterium
TGCCGGTGCCTGCTTTGCCCGTAATAAAAAGGCATTCTTTGGTGCGCTCCATAAGATCAAATGCCAACTTGAATTCATTATTTATATCAAGGTTCTCCGGAAGCTGATCTTTAGCTGTTGTTTGATTGGTAAAAAATTTCATATTTTCTTTCTGATCACTTCCAGGTAATCTTGGCAGGATTGCGCATAGGTATCCGGCTATAACGATACTTTGGATGACCAATCATCATTACCGCGCCAGCTGTTGCGTGCGAAGATAAACCTGTAAATTTTCTTATCTTATCCGACATATTGATTGCCATATTCACATAACCCGCCCAACAAGCGCCCAACCCCAAGCCAAATGCCGCCAGCTCTAAATAAGTTGCCGCTATCGTGCATGACTGCGGCACCATTGGGTCATCCTTAATTCCCTGAGCAATAACTATACAAGGCGCGTTGCGACAAATTAAATCCTCTCCATTTTTCCAGGCTTCAAGTAAGCGGTCAAAATGAAAAAATATAGCCATCTGATTTTTAGCTTCCAAAAGCTCCTCAATCCATTCAACGATCAAACCACCTAATTCATACACTTTATCTTTACCCATGATCGTAATCCAACTAACCGGCTGGCGATTGATCCCGGAGGGAGCATAACGAGCAATATCCAAAAGCTTCTCAATTAACTCTTTAGTTACAGGTTCATCTTTATAATTACGGATCGAGCGCCGGCTTTTAAGTAAAAGCTCTGTTTGTTCGGAGTTCGGCAGCTTGGCATAATCCAGGCGCATGGCATCTTTAACATACATTGTAGAGAGCTTAATCGAACCCTTCGGGCAAAACGCAAAACAATGCCCGCAGTTAATACAAACCTCCCCGCCTCCCGGAATAAACTCCGGCACGCGCTCTGCATTCATCTTTAATATATGCATTGGGCAAACTTCAACGCATTTCCCATCCCCAGCACAGGTTTTTTTATCGACTTCAATAGTGATCATTAACAACCACCCCCTTTATTTCTACCAATGAATCACCGCGCCATCAAAACAAACACACCCCAGCCCAGGTATTCACGCGTGTAAGTAGCGTGACGTTCAGGTCCAGAGGTCAATTGGGCTCGAACTTCTTTAGCCAGCTCATCACCGGGATTGGCTTCCAGCCATCGGCGCATGGTAAACCATTTGGCCGCCTCGTATCTATCCCAGCCGTCCTGGTCAACCAGAACCATTTCCACGACGTCATAACCAAGGTGATTGAAAAACGCAAGAAGTTTCGGAAGTATGAGAAAGTCAGAAATTGAATGGGCAAGACAACCCTTAGCAATATCTTCTGTCGGCGGTAACTGCCGCCAATAGGGCTCGCCAATGAGAATAATCCCTCCAGCGCGCAGGCTCCGCGCCAGAAGCTCGATCGTGCCGGCGACTCCCCCACCGATCCAAGTAGCACCGACACAAGCTGCCACATCGACCTTCTCGTCAGAGACATAGCCGACAGCATCACCATGAATGAATTTTACTTTATCGGCGACACCGAGTTCTACAGCACGGAGTTTCGCTTGCTCGCTGAACAACTGGCTCATGTCAATACCGGTGCCGATAATACCATAGTCACGTGCCCAGGTGCACAGCATCTCCCCTGAACCACTGCCGAAGTCAAGAATCCTAGCCCCCGGTTCCAAACGCAGCTCCGCGCCGAGAGTGGCGAGCTTTTCAGGTGTAATCGGATTATGGATGCGGTGAGCACTTTCAGTAATATTAAAGATCCGTGGAATGTCCATTATGAAAATTTCCTTTTCTTAAAAACTAGGGGACGCTTCTATAAATTTTGCTTCTTTGGCCTCCCCACCTCAAACCTCAGAAGTGAAATTTAATTTTAAAAATAGAACAGTTCCTTTTATTTAGCGTTTATTCATTATAAAAACAGTTTCAGATATCTTTTCTCTCAACTATTTCCAATTGTTTATTGACATCAGAATATACCGCTCGATAGAAAACCCCTTTCAATTGGAAATTAAAAAAATAAAAATATCGATGTTTCAATATTTTACCACCTTTTTTTAATTTAAGATCGCTGATTTGAACAGGTTTTAATTTAAGATGGAACAATTTACCCATATGTTGTCCTTTCGTAAATCAAAGCATAAAAAAGTAAGTAGTTTAAATAACTGTCTCAATCCTAGATACGTTTTTATAGTTTTCGCTTCCTCAGCCGTCCCACCTTAAATTCCAGAAGCATACATAAATTTTACTTAAATTTGTTTTTGATACACTACAAAATATATTAGAAAGATTTTATTTCTTAATTTCAATTCGTTCTCTCATTAATTTAATTAAAAAATCAATGACTTCTAAATTAATTTCGCAAGATTTTCTATGTTTTTCATGTTCTATCAGTGTTAAATAAGGCTCTCTTCCTTTAGCTGTACGTTTTTCATCACTTTTAATATCCTTATCTACCGACCAATACATCTGCTTTGTAATTTCTTTTTGATTATTTAGCCAATTAATTACATCTACTGCGTCCAATCTTTCCTCCTTTTTTACTTCTCATTTAGCTCCTCTACTACCGCTTTAAACTCTTCCAGCGCTGATTCGAGATCCTTAACGATATCTACAGCTATTTCATCAGGATCAGGCAGGTTTTCCAGGTCCTCAAGCGAATCGTCTTTTAGCCAAAAAATATCCAGACTGACTTTGTCGCGCTTAAGGATCTCGGCATAATCAAAAACCTTGAAACGCTCGCTTTCTTTGCGCTTGGCCCGGATATCCGGATTATAGCACTTGATAAAATCTGCCAGGTCTTCAAACTTAAGCGTGTTCTCTTTTAAGGTAAAGTGCTTATTGGTGCGCAAATCGTAGAACCAGACCTTGGAAGTCCACGGTTTTTCCTGCGCCGGCTTCTTGTCGAAGAAAATCACGTTCGCCTTCACACCTTGAGCATAGAAAATACCCGTAGGCAAGCGTAGAATAGTGTGTAGATCGAAATCATGCAACAGTTTCTTTCTTACTGTCTCTCCGGCGCCACCCTCAAACAAAACATTATCTGGCACAACCACCGCCGCTCTTCCCTGCACTTTCAGTATCGAGGCAATATGCTGAACAAAATTAAGCTGCTTGTTGGAAGTTGTAGTCCAGAAGTCATCCCGCTCGTATGTATCTTTTTCTTTCCCTGTCTTACCATTTTCCCCAATAATAGTAGTCGAACTCTTCTTGCCAAACGGTGGATTAGTTAAAACTATATCAAAATGCTCACTCCCCTTTGAAGCCAAAGCATCAGCGACTTCAACAGGGCAACGTTTTAAACCAATACCATGAAGATACATATTCATTGCGCACAAACGGGCAACTGATTCCACAATATCCACACCATACAAAGATTCATTAACCATAAACTTTTTATCACCTTGGGACAGTGTAGGGAACTTCT
>JAQTRA010000114.1 GCA_028712045.1 Candidatus Omnitrophota bacterium
CCTGCTCTGCTGCTGCTTTTTCTTTCCTGGCAAAACCTGTCAGCACATATTTTGCGGCGTCAATCGGCCTGCTCGGCCGTCCGATACCGATACGTAAACGGCTAAACTCCGGCGTGCCAATCTGCTTGATAATCGAATCTAACCCGCGCTGCCCGCCGCTTGAGCCGCTGGGGCGGATTTTTATCCTGCCCAAATCCAGGTCCAGGTCATCGCAGATTACTAAAAGATCAGCTGGAGTTACTTTAAATTTCTTAAAACAAGCTTTAACGGCCATGCCGCTTAAATTCATAAAGGTTTGCGGCATAGCTAAAATAATATCCTGCCCGGCGCACTTGCCCTTACCGGCCAGAGAATAAATTAAGCGGTCTCTTTTAAGGTCAATTTTTAAAGATCGGGCTAAAGATTTTATAACTTGAAATCCGATATTATGCCGGGTAAACGCATAAATTAAACCCGGATTGCCTAGCCCGACAATTAATTTCACTTCTTCTCTTTTTCTTTCTCTTTTTCTTTTGGCTCTTCGCCGCCTTCAGCCGGGACTTCTTTCTTTTCCTTGATTACTTCCGGTTCCAGCTTTTCCTCTCCCTCAACTGCTTCAGCCGGTGCTTCTTCCTTCATCGGAGCAGCAACATGTAAAACAACTGCCGTAGGATCATTTAAAGATTTAACGCCAGACGGGAAAACCATATCTTTGATATGGATAGCTCCGCCTAACTTTAAGGCAGTAACATCTACTTCGATATTTTTAGGAATATTCGTAGGCAAACACTCTACTTCTATCTCCCAAAGGATATGCTCTAAAGAACCACCCTCCTGCTTTACACCAACAGCCTCACCCTTAATTTCAATCGGAACATTAACTTTAATTGTTTCGGTAAGGGAGATCTCATTAAAATCGATATGGATAATATCTTCATGCACCGGGTCATACTGAATATCTTTAACCAGGCAAGGCCGTTTAGCTTTTTTATCATCTTTAATCTTGAGATTAATGATGCTGCTTTCTAAGCGGTACTGATGCACTAATTTTAAAAGCGCACCCTTAGAAAATTTTATTGATAAGGCACTTTTACCATGGGAATAAACCACCGAAGGCAGATATCCGCTATCCCTTAAATCCTTAGCTTTAGCCCTTCCTTTTCCCTCTCTTAGTTCTGCTTCTAACAATATCTCTTCCATTTCTTACCTTTCTCTGTCTAGTCGAATAAACAGCTAACTGATTCCTCGTTATGTATTCTCTTTATTGCTTCCGCTAAAAGGTTAGCTACTGAAATAACCTCAATTTTAGGATTTTTCTTTTCTTCCGCTAAGGGCACGCTATCAGTAATCAGCAATTTCTCTAATCCCTTACACTCCTGGATACGCTCAATTGCCGGGCCCGATAAAATACCGTGAGTAATCGCCGCATAGATAGTCTTAGCCTTGGCTTTTTTCAAAGCCTCTACAGCTTCAATCAATGAGCTGCCCGTAGCAATCATATCATCTACAATAATAACATTTTTACCCTCGACCTCGCCCATAATATGTATGGCTTCGGCTTTTTCCGGTGAAACCCGGCGTTTATCAATTATCGCCAGGCCCGCCGAAACTCTTTTTGCATAAGCCCTGGCCATTTTAATCGAACCGACATCCGGAGAAACCGCGACCAGGTCTTTAATATTCATTTTTGAAAAATACTCGACTAATACCCCCACGGAAAAAAGGTGATCCACGGGAATATCAAAAAATCCCTGAATCTGGCCGGCATGTAAATCCATAGTCAGAATTCTGTTTGCTCCGGCCACCGTTAAAAGATTGGCCACTAATTTCGCGGTAATCGGAACGCGCGGCTGGTCTTTTCTGTCCTGACGGGCATAACCAAAATAAGGAATAACCGCAGTAATTCTCGCCGCAGATGCCCGGCGTAAAGCATCCATCATAATTAAAAGCTCCATCAGATTATCATTTGAAGGCGGGCAGGTTGGCTGCACGATAAAAACATCTTTGCCCCGCACATTTTCATTAATCTTGACCCGGATCTCGCCTTCGCTAAACCTGCCGACAAAAGCATCCTGCAGTTTTACTTTCATCTCCTTACAGATATCTTTGGCTAAATCAATATTGGCATTACCGCTGAATATTGCTAATTTATCCATTTTTACCTCACCGTTTCCTTAAGGTTCTCGCCGGAACTCCGGCAACAATAGTATTGTCCGGAACATTTTTAGTAATTACACAACCTGCTCCGGTAACCGCGGACTTTCCGATTTTGACCGGCGCGACAATTATAGTATCCGAACCGATATTAACTTTTTCTTTGATAATCGTGTAGTTTTTATTTTTCCCGTCGAAGTTAGCAGTAACTGTCCCCGCCCCGATATTAACGTTAGCACCTACCGAGGCATCTCCGAGGTAAGAAAAATGTTTAACGAATGTTTTGGAGCCGATCGAAGAACGCACCATTTCAATGAAGTTTCCAGCGGTAACATCATCTTTGAGCTGGACAGAATCACGTAGGTGCGCAAAAGGACCAACTTGGCAACGTTTTCCAATTTTAACACCCCTTTCTAAAACTGTAAAGGGATAAATCACTGTATCTACGCCAATTTTAGTGCCAAAATCAATAAAGGTAGTTGCCGGGTCTACAATCGTAACGCCATCGAGCATAAATTTATCATTAATGCGTTTCTGCATAATAGAGTTGGCTTGGGATAATTCAATCCGGGTATTAATCCCTAAAGCTTCCTGGGGATCTTCAGCTTTCACCGCGTCAACCAGATAATCCTTCTTGGCTAAAATACCGACAATGTCAGTCAGATAATATTCTTTTTTACGGTTATTCGGAGAAATAAACTTTAAATTGCTTGCCAGGCTTTCTTTTTTAAACGCGATAATCCCGGTATTAATTTCTAAAATATCCTTCTCGACTTCATCCGCGTCTTTCTCCTCAACTATACCGCAAACACTGGAATATTTATCGCGTAAAATCCGGCCATAACCAAAAGGTTTTTTTAATTGCGAAGTTAATAGCGTAGCATCAACATTATTTCTGGTGTGATATTCCAATAATCTATTAAGCGTTTCCTTCTTCAAAAGAGGATTGTCCCCATAAAGCACAAGTACTGTGCCCTTAAAACCTTTTAAAGCAGATAAACCTACTTTTACTGCATCCGCAGTACCCACAAGTTTACTTTGGATGGCAACTTTAACTGTCTTAGGCAGGATTTTACGCACCAGTTCCTGTTTATACCCTAAAACCGCAACCACTTGCTTGGGCTTAAGCGTCTCTACTAAATCTAAAACATAGCCCAGCATCGGCCTGCCGCAAAGCTTATGCAAAACCTTCGGCGTTTGCGATTTCATCCGTGTGCTTTTT
>JAQTRA010000115.1 GCA_028712045.1 Candidatus Omnitrophota bacterium
TGACAGATCCGAATACCGCCGGCCTGGGTTTACACGGTACAGATTTAACTAAACTTAAAAGTATTTTGGAAAATGGCTTAGGGTTTGGCCAAGCAGCAACAGCGGTTTTTCTGGGCGTGAATCAACCAAAAGAACCTTTCACGCAAAATGAAGCTTATTCAACTTTTGGCGAGATTAATTCTTCCGGAAAAATAATTTTAATTTTTGCTGCTGCTAATCTTCCGGCTTTAAGTCAGTGGGACGCTGGAAAAAGAATTGCTGTAGACGTAGAGCGGATGAAGAAAGAATCCCCCATTGGGATAATTGCTAATATTAAGGATAAAGAAGCCATTCGAAATATAATTGGTAATCAACGCGTGCCAATATATTTCTTTGAGCCAAAATTTCCCGATTTAAAAAATTTATCTAATAAGCAATTACGTAATATCATCAGGAAAATAAATAATATCGATCAGATTAATTATGATTTGTCGCTTAAGGTGGGTTTAGCCGAAGAACAAAAACGTATAGAAGGCTTGCGTAGCGATAGAATGCGCCAACTGTCCGAGCAGATGACCCCGGAACAATTAAAAGAGAAAATTTCTTCAGTTGAGGCTACTTCTTCGTCATTAAAAGAAATAATAGAATTAGCGCGCACTGTTTTTGGCCGGGATCCGGAGCTGGTGTTAAGTGGATTGTTTAAAGATTATCCGGGTAAACGCCAGAAATTGCTTAATTTATATAATTCTGTGGCTGAAGTTGCCAGAAAAGCTGCTCAGAAGAATTTCGGGGTGGTATTGTATCCGGCCAGCGGTAGTGATATTTCGGCTGCGGTGGCGTATGCCGATACAATAGTAAGTATTGATAATCAGGATATTTTTACGGTTATTGATAATTTTGATTTTTATCTTAATCATGAGGAAGCACTCCGGGAGCAGGTAAATAGTTATTTAGAAAAGAAGCTGGTATTAGGTTTTCATTCTTCAGGTATAAAACAGGGTTTTATCGAGTATCTTGCGGAGTTGGTGTTATTAGGCGCAGATTTAAGCACATTAAAGATAGTCGAGGATCGTTTTATAGGCAGCAACCGCGTTACTACTGTGGAGTTTGACATTGTAGCTGATAATGGCACAAAGCGCAAAATACGCCATACGCATATTCAATATGAATTTGACGGACAAATTTTATCCGCAGGTATCTTGAGTGAATTAAAGCAAGTAATCGGAGACAGAACAGATCTGTTGGCATTATTTAAAGCCGGAGCTGATTTGCAGGGAAAAAAGAAATGGGTTGAGCCGATTAACAATATCTTGCCTGCCGGAACAACGATTGTTACTGATTCGGTTTGGAATGTTATCTTGGCTAAGAAGCTAGCTATTTCTGCTGAGGATATCCGGAGTTTAGATCTGTCGGGAATTAATAATTACGGTTATGCTGATCAGCCGGATTACTTAAGTTTTTATGAAATACCAATTAGCTCAACCGGAGGTATTGATTTCCGTGCCTTACCCATAACCAGCCAGCCAATATTAATTAATCAAAAAATTAATCCGGGTGTCCTGCCTGTGGTTTCCTTAGCGGAATTAAACAACGAATGGCGGCGCATAGAGAATATGCTCGCTTCCGGGATCACTCCTTCCAGTGAAAGAATTAAGGAGTATTTGCAATCCGGCTTAGGAAAACAAGATTTTGATCAGGATGTTGGTAAGGTTTTATCTTGTATCGCAGATATATTTAGGCTGGAGGAAGATAAAGTCGCTGATACCGATCTATCTTTAAAAGCAATTTTGATGCTTTTAGAATCAGATAAACCAGCTGCTCAAATGCAAACAGCCTTAGCGCAAATTACCATTGCCGCCAAAGAGCCAAAGATGATTAAAGAATAAGGGGCGTCCTACCTTTTAAAAGCTCATCGGCTTTGAAAGGTTCCCAAACCAACGCCCCTTTTTCTCTTCCAATATTTGTCTTGCAATAAACCGGTTAAAAGATAGAATAGCAAATAACGGGGACGTCCTCTTAGGGGACACCCTTGGTTAAGGGTGTCCCCTTTTAGCACGTCCCTTTATTCCGATGAATAAAAAAATAAACTATAAAAACGAATTAAACCCTGCGCAGCTTGATGCGGTGGAATCAGTTAACGGCCCGTATCTGGTGATTGCCGGAGCTGGCAGTGGCAAGACGCGGGTATTGGTACATCGCGTAGCCCATCTGGTGGAAAAAGGAGTTAAGCCGGAGGAGATCCTGCTGCTTACCTTTACCCGCCGGGCAGCTGAAGAGATGTTGCGCCGTGCCAGCCTGCTTTTAGATGAGCGTTGTAAAAAAATCTCCGGAGGAACTTTCCATTCTTTTGCCAATATGATTTTAAGGAAATACGCAAAACTTTTAGAGATTAGTAATAATTTTACTATTTTAGACCGCGCGGATGCTGAGGACGCGGTAAATCTAGTGCGCACACAGCTGGGGTTTCATAAATCCGAAAAACGCTTTCCCCGCAAACATGCTATTTTAGAAGTTATTTCTAAAAGCGTGAATAAATCTGAAAATATCCAGGACGTTCTTTATGATGAATACCCGCAGTTTATTGAGTTTACCGATTCGATTAAGAAAATCCGCGATGAATACGCCAAATACAAGCTGCAAAAATCGCTTTTAGATTATGATGATTTGCTGGTTTTCTTAAAGAATTTACTAAGCAAACATGAAGATGTGCGTTTAGCCTTAGCCGCTAAATATAAATATATTATGGTCGATGAGTATCAGGATACTAACAAGCTTCAGGCGCATATTGCCTGTTTGCTGGCGGCAGACCACTCAAATATTATGGTGGTTGGCGATGATGCTCAGAGTATATATTCGTTTAGGGGCGCCAATTTCAAAAACATCATGGATTTTCCTAAAATTTTTAAGGGTACTAAAATTATTACTCTTGAGGAGAATTACCGTTCAACCCAACCGATTTTAAATTTAACCAACGCGGTTATTGCCCAGGCCAAAGAAAAATTTGAGAAACATCTTTATACTCAGAAAAAAGAAGGCAATATTCCGGTTTTTATTGATTGCCCGGATGAAAACTCTCAATCCACTTTTGTGGCTAATAAAATATTGGAGTACCGGGAAGAGGGGATACCTTTAAATGAGATGGCTGTGCTTTTTCGTTCCGGATGGCATTCCAACGATTTAGAGATTGAGCTGGCCAGCCGGAATATCCCTTTTGTAAAATATGGCGGGCAGAAATTTGTTGAAGCAGCACATATTAAAGATATCTTATCTTATTTGCGCATTGCTCATAATAAAAATGACCAGGTAAGCTGGCTGCGCGCGCTTTTATTAATCCCGGGGATCGGGCCTAAAACTGCGCAAAGAATTATTGAAACAA
>JAQTRA010000116.1 GCA_028712045.1 Candidatus Omnitrophota bacterium
GCTTTTTGATATGCGGATGGATAAAGAAATAGATCAAGCGGATTTTAAAATCAAAGAAACCGAATATAAGACCCAGTTAATAGAAATTAAAGCGCAGATTGACAGCGCTAAAAAAACAAATCCCAATTTCTACGAAGACGGCTGCAAAACCCTCGAACTCTGTAACCGCTTGCATTCTTTATATGTTGAAGCAAACTACGAAGAGAAGGCTAAAATCCTTAAAGCCGTAGCCTCGAACTACACCATTAATACCACAACTATAACCCCCACATATAGAAAGCCCTTCTCGCTATTCGCAAAAAGGGCTTCCCGTCCAAATTGGCTCCCCCTCTAGGACTCGAACCTAGGACAAAGAGATTAACAGTCTCCTGCTCTACCAACTGAGCTAAGGGGGAATAGTGAGTAGTATCTTAATACTAAATTATCTGAGTTTCAAGAGCTTTTATTTCAACGCCGATATCGCTAATAAGCTTTTCAATCTCTTTCATCCGCCGGCCATATTCCTTAGCGGTTTCTTCATCGCGGTAAAAATGCGGGTTAGACAATGCCCGGGCTTTAGCGTAACTCTCAATCTCTAAACCTTCTTTTGTTTTTTCAAGCTTATTAATCTTATCCCGGATCAGGATATTATGCGCCTTGCGCTTCTTCTCTGCATCCTTACGCATGCGTTCTTCTTCTTTTAATCTCTCTTTTGGTTCATCAATTTGTTTACGCACCGCAGTTTTTTTGTTTTCTGGCGATGCCCCATCCGTTAAAGTATCACGTTTTTCCAGATAATAATCAAATGTCCCGGGAAATTTCCTGATTCTTCCGTTTTTAACCTCAAAAACATTATTGGCTACCGAACCGACAAAATAAATATCATGGCTGATAAAAACAATTGTCCCTTCGTAATTTTGCAGTGCGCGCACCAAGGCATCAACCGCATCAACATCCAGATGCGTAGTCGGCTCATCTAAAAGCAGGCAATTCGGCGGATCAATTAAAAGTTTAGCCAGGATCAGCCGGCTTTTCTCCCCTCCGGAAAGCACTTTAACTTTTTTTTCCGCATCATCACCGCTAAATAAAAACGCACCCAGGATAGTCCGGACTGCTTCTTCAGCCATATAACCCGGGGCAGCACTATAAGCTTCCTGTAAAACGGTATTTTCAATATTCAAAACATCCGTGCGCGTCTGCGAAAAATAACCGATATCCACATTGTGGCCGACAATCCGATTGCCGCTGTCAATTGGCACAATTCCGGCTAATATTTTTAAAAGCGTGGATTTACCCGCGCCATTCTCTCCGGCTAAAACTGCTTTTTCCCCCTGAGTTATTTCAAAGTCTAAACCGTTATAAACCTGGATCTCTCCGTAAGATTTAGAAACACCCTCTAGATTTATCACCCGATGCCCGGATTTGCGGGTTTGCGGAAAAGAAAAATTCCCGATACTTTCACGCGGGTCCGGCGGCACAACAATCTTGGCATCTTCCATTTTCTCTAAAACTCTGCGTTTAGCCCGCACTGATGCGGCTTTATTCGGCTGGGCATGGAACCTATCCACAAATTTTCCCAGCTGCTTCATCTTTTTTTCCTGCTCTTTGGATTGCTTAACTAAATGTATGCGCCGCTGTGCTTTAATCTCTTCATAATGCTCATAATTACCATGCACCTTAGTAATCGACCCATTTTCCAGAATAAGCGTATAATTAGTAACATCCGTCAAGAATGCCTTATCGTGTGAAATCATAATAAATGTGCCCTGGAAATCCGCTAAATAATCTTTTAACCAAAGCGCCGCATTCAAATCCAGATAGTTAGTGGGTTCGTCCAGAAGCAGTAAATCATAATGATAAGTAAGCAATTTCCCTAAAAGAGCGCGCATCTGCCAACCACCGCTCATCTGGCTGATCAAACGGCTGAAATCCCTTTCCTTAAAACCTAATCCCGAAAGAATTTTTTTAGCTTTATGTTCCAGCTCAAAAAAACCTAAAGTTTCCAGCTCATGCAAAACTTCTCCGTAATGTTTTGAACCGGCATCATTTTTAGACTCCAGTTTTTCTTTCTCCTCTTTCAGGCGCATGATCCTTTCATCGCCTTCAGTTAACTCCGCCAGCACAGTGTGCTCGGATTTAAAACTCGCTTCCTGAGGAAGATAACCGATATGCACTCCTTTATTTAACCTGACTTCACCCTGCGATGGCTCAAGCTCCTGCAAAATCAAAGAGAAAAGCGTACTCTTGCCGGTCCCATTGGGGCCGATCAGGCCGATTTTTTCTCCCTGGTTTATATTCAGGGAAATGCCTTCAAAAAGAACTTTAGGCCCGTAATTTTTCGAAAGGTTAATAATATTTATCATCGGATTAAATTGTACGGCGAGATTCTAAAGACTTCGAAAGAGTAGTCGCATCCGCATATTCTAAGTTTGAACCCATGGGCAAACCCAGGCCAATCCGGCTTAAATGCACGCCCAGCGGCTTAAGTAATTTAGTCAGATATAAGGCAGTAGTTTCGCCTTCGGTATCGGCGTCAGTCGCAATAATTATTTCCTTAATTTTTGACTGTTTTATTTTTTGGATTAATCCGTCGATCTTTAAATCACTCGGGCCCCTGCCCTCAAGAGGAGATATTGAGCCCAGTAAAACATGATAAACCCCGTGGAAATTTCCGGCTTTTTCAATCGCCGTAACATCACTGGGTTTTTCCACCACGCAGACAATATCACTCTGCCTGCCGGAATCCTGGCAAATCTTGCAATTTTCTTCCTCGCTGATATTATTGCAAATCTGGCAAGACCGGATACTCTCCTTAACTTTAGTCAACGCCTCGGACAAAGCTTTAATTTCATCCTTAGAGGCACCTAACACATGCGCCACAATACGCTCAGCGCTGCGCCGGCCTAACCCGGGAAGCTTGATTAAACATTCAATTAATTTATCTATCGAAGCAGTATAATTAGCCATTATTCTTCTTTAACTACCCTTCCTCCGAACATCTCCAGTGCAGATTTAATAAATGGGTTACTATGCGCATCTGTGCCCTGTTTTACTTGTTCAGCTAAAATAAAATTTACCCTTAAATCCGCATTAGTGCATTCGAAAATAGCTTTTTCAACAATCAGCTTATTTTCTTTTCTATCCAAAGACTCTTTATGCAGGGAATAATTCTTAGGGAAAGCTATAGTTAATACTTCACCCTGGATCTTGGTCGGATCCCCCTCACTAAGATACGTAGAAACAGACATCTTAATTTTAGCCAAGTTATTTACAATATTACCCCAGACATTTTTTATGTTTTCCAAAGATACCGAAACATTCTGCTGGATTGCCGGTTTTGGCGCGG
>JAQTRA010000117.1 GCA_028712045.1 Candidatus Omnitrophota bacterium
CCGCACCCAGCCCCAGCCTGGGAGTCTCCCGCGTACATAAAAAAATGCGTGATTTTTCAAAAACGTTTTCTACAAAAATTTTTGATATTGGTTGTGGAGTCTGCCATCAGGTTATCCCTGAATCGGGAATGGTGTTGCCAGGTGATTTAGTCTTGGGTGCAGATTCGCATACTTGTACTTATGGGGCTCTCGGAGCATTTTCAACCGGAGTGGGTTCTACGGATTTAGCCGTTGCGCTTTCCACCGGAAGAAATTGGTTTAAAGTGCCGGCGACCATAAAAATTATTATCAAGGGTAAATTGCCCAAGGGCGTTTTTGCCAAAGATATTATTTTACATATTATTGGAAAACTAAAAGCTGATGGGGCAACCTATAAAGCAGTTGAATTTTCCGGCCCGGTGATTGATAATATGACTTTGGATGGCCGCTTCACTATTTGTAATATGTTGGTGGAGATGGGTGCCAAAGCAGGGTTTATGCCGGTGGATAAAAAAACTTTAGGCTGGCTGGCTTTAAGAGTCGGAAAAAATAAGAGAATTGAAAAAATAACTGCCGATAAAAACGCGGTTTATGAAAGCAAATATGAATTTGATGTTTCTAAATTAAAGCCGATGGTTTCTTTACCGCATAGTGTTGATAATCTAGCCGATGCTATGTCTTTAAAAAAGGTAAAAATTAATGAGGCATTTTTGGGTACCTGTACTAATGGCCGGATTGAAGATTTTAAGGTTGCGGCGAAAATTTTAAATAAACACAAAGTACATCCAGAAGTAAGGATGATTATCGCTCCCAGTTCACGCCAGGTTTATCTGGATGCTTTAAACAGCGGCCTGGTGGATATCTTTATCAAAGCCGGTGCAATTATCGTCGCTCCGGGTTGCGGGCCTTGCGTGGGGACGCATAATGGGGTTCCCAGCGACGGTGAAGTGGTAATTTCAACCGCAAATCGTAATTTTAAAGGTAGAATGGGAAATCCCGCGGCATTTATTTATCTGGCTTCTCCGGCTACAGTAGCGGCTTCGGCAATTAAAGGATATATCGCTGATCCGAGAAGTTATTTCTAGTTTAAAGGGAGGTAAAATTCATGGAGATTCGCGATTTACTTTTATTATGTATTGAGAAGGGTGCTTCAGATTTACATGTTACTGAAAATGAGCCTCCTATCCTGCGCGTAGATGGCAGATTAGTGCGTACTGCTTTAACTGTATTGGGTAAACAGGATTTGAAGAGGATGATCTACAGTGTGCTTTCGAATTCTCAAAAGGAGATCTTTGAGCGTGAATTAGAGTTAGATTTCTCACTTGCTCTTCCGGGTTTAGACCGTTTCCGAGTTAATATCCATTTACAAAAAGGTTCGGTAGAGGCAGCTTTCCGCCGCATTCCTTTAGATGTGCCTAGCGTTGAAGGTTTGAACCTTCCGCAGATTATTACTGACCTGGCGCGTAAGCCAAACGGGTTAGTTTTAGTTACCGGGCCTACGGGTATGGGGAAAACCACTACTTTAGCGGCGATGATTAACCTGATTAATAGCGAACGGGAGTGCCTGGTAACTTGCATTGAAGACCCGATTGAATTTATTTTTGCGAATAAAAAAAGTATAATTAAACAACGCGAGGTTTATGCGGATACGCATTCTTTTGCTCAGGCTTTGCGCCATGCTTTGCGTCAGGATCCCAATGTTATTGTTGTCGGAGAGATGCGTGATTTAGAAACTATTGCCACGGCTCTGACTGCAGCTGAGACCGGGCATCTTGTTTTGGCAACTTTGCATACTCCGGATGCGCCGCAGACTATTTCCAGGATTATCGATGTTTTTCCTCCGTACCAGCAGCAGCAGGTAAAATTACAGCTTTCCGATTGTTTGCAGGGCGTAGTTTCCCAGTTGTTACTGCCGCATATGTCAGGAAAGGGAAGGGTTTTAGCTACAGAAATTATGATCGCTACTCCGGGTATTCGTAATCTTATCCGCGAACAGCATATTGAACAGATCCCTACGCTGATGCAGACGGGTCTGCAATTTGGTATGCGGACCATGGATAAATCTTTAAAAGAGCTAACTCAAAAAGGTTTAATTTCCATAGATATTGCTATGGCTAAAGTGAAAAACAGTGAAGAGTTTAAACAGCTATGATTTTAACCGGTAAAAGTTTAAAATTAGGGGATAATATCAATACGGATTTTATTATTTCCGGAAGGTATAAATTTGCCATTACTGATATGAAAGAACTGGCTAAGCATATTATGGAAGATATTGACCCTAATTTTTCGGCTAAAATTACCCCGGGTAAGTCAATAATTGTAGCCGGGAATAATTTCGGTATGGGCTCAAGCCGCGAGCAGGCGCCTCTAGTAATTAAAGAGGCCGGTATTGTGGCTGTTTTAGCTAAAGAATTTGCGCGGATATTTTTTCGTAATGGATTTAATATTGGTTTGCCATTAATTACTACTGATACTTCTAAAATTGACGAGCATGATCAATTAGAGATTGATTTGGATAACGGGGTAGTTAAGAACTTGACCAAGGGGATTAATTTAAAGATTAAGCCCATGCCAAAATTTATGCAGGGGCTTCTGCGTGATGGCGGGATAATTAACTATTATAAAAAACATGGAGAATTAAAAGTTTAGATGAAACATAAGATAACTTTGATTCCCGGAGATGGTATAGGCTATGAAGTCTCGCTTGCTGCTCAGAGGTGCATTGAAGCTACGGGTGTGGATATAGAGTGGGAGCAAGTATCGGCTGGCCAGGATGAGTTTAATAAAACAGGCCAGCTCCTGCCGCAGAGTGTTTTGGATTCAATTAAAAAGAATAAAGTGGCTTTGAAAGGCCCGATTACTACTCCGATCGGCACAGGTTTTCGGTCGGTAAATGTGGCCATCCGGCAAGCTTTGGATCTTTATGCTTGTGTGCGTCCAGCTAAAAGCTACATGGGAGTTAAAAGTAATTTTAAAGATATTGATTTAGTGATTATCCGGGAGAATAGTGAAGATCTTTACGCAGGCATAGAATTCGAAGAGGGTAAGCCTGAGACTCTGAAATTAATCCAGCAGATCGAGCTGGATACGCAGAAAAAGATCCGCCGGGATTCCGGGATAAGTATTAAGCCGATATCTAAATTTGCTTCCGAAAGAATTGTCAGGTTTGCTTTTGAGTATGCCTTAAAGAATAATCGTAAGAAAGTTACCTGTGTGCATAAAGCTAATATTATGAAGTTTACTGATGGTTTATTTTTAAAGGTTGCCCGTCAAGTAGCGCAAGATTTCCAGGGTAAAATAGTTTTTGAAGAAAGAATCGTGG
>JAQTRA010000118.1 GCA_028712045.1 Candidatus Omnitrophota bacterium
GATCCGACCCCAATTCTTGAAATATCTTTGCTTGCAGGTAGATATTGTGTTAAACTTCACTTGTAATCCAATCCAGAGGGAAAATGCGCCACAAAAACAAAAAACAGGTAATTCCTGAGCAGAGAAGATACCTGCGTTTAAATACTATTTTTCCCGTGCAATTCCGGTTAGAAAGTATTGATGAAGAATCTTTTCTTTCCGGCTGGTTGCAGGGGTTTACCAATAATATTAGCCGGGGCGGGATCTGCCTTTGCGTAAATAATCTGGACCCCAGTTTTTTAAAGCTGCTGGAAGAAAAAAAAGCTAAATTATTATTAGAGATAAACCTGTCCATTAGCAGAAAGCCGATCCCGGCGAGTGCTAAAATTGCCTGGGTCAGGGATATCTGCGGTGATATGCGCCAGCATCTCATCGGTTTAAGCTACGAGCGCATCTCAGCGCAGGAAAATAATAAGCTTTTGCGTTATGCTAAAATAAAAAAACTTTTTGCTCCTCTGGCCCTGGCATTGATCCTCGCTCTGGGGCTAGCTTTAGGAACAAATAGTTTTTTTAATGCCAAATTAACCCGCAGTAATAAACTTCTGATTGAAAAGTTAGTCAGCGTAATTAAAGACTCTACGGTTGCCAATCAAAAAGTAAAAGAAGTTATTGTCGAACGCCAGGATTTACAGCTAAAACTGAAATCTTTAGAAAACCGGATTATTTCTATCGAGGCAGAGAAAAACGCCAAAGAAGCAGAAAAAAATACCAACCAGGCAGTTTCCCTGAGCCAGGCTAAACAATTCAATGATTTAATCAGCAAATTGACTTTGGAAAAAACTCTGCTGCAAAGTGAACTGGCGGCGGTGCAGAAAAAAGAGGATGTTGCGGCGAAAGAATCAGTAATTCTCGACCAGAAAAAGATTGTTTTAGAAAAAGCGAACCTGGATAAAATGTATCAGTGGCTTAAAATTCATCAGAATCCCTATACGGGTTTAGTGATGAGTTTCGAGGGGGATAAAGATATTGCCAACTGGGGTTTTATTTATGACCAGGCTTTGCTTATCCAGGTTTATTCCCGATTTGGAGATTTTGAGCGGGCAAAAAAAATCCTGGATTTTTTTGCTAAAACCGCTAAACGTGAGAATGGCTGGTTTCTTAATGCTTACTATGTGAATGATGGCGCTCCGGCAGAATATGTAATGCATGTTGGCCCGAATATTTGGGTGGGGCTGGCGATTATGCAATATCAGCAAAAAACCCAGGATAAAAGTTATCTGGTTTTGGCCGAAAATATTGCCCGGGTAGTTATTAATTTGCAGAATAAAGACGAGGATGGCGGTATCCGGGGAGGGCCGGAGATGGCCTGGTATTCTACGGAGCATAATCTCGACGCTTATGCTTTCTTTAATATGTTGTTTAAGGTTACCGGAAAACAAATTTACAGCTTAGCGCGCGATAAAACGCTTAGCTGGCTGATCCGGCATACTTATGACCGCGGGGATTTACCGGTTAAACGCGGCAAAGGGGATTCGACTATTGCTACGGATACCTATGCCTGGAGCATTGCCGCTATCGGGCCGCAAAAATTAAAAGATATCGGAATGGATCCGGATAAGATCATGGAGTTTGTAGAAGAGAACTGCAGTGTTGAAGCTAATTTTATCCGTCCGAATGGGCAAAGCGTGAAAATCAAGGGATTTGATTTTGCTCCCCAGCGCCATATCGCCCGCGGCGGCGTAGTTTCTTCAGAGTGGACAGCACAAATGGTGGTGTCTTTTAAAATTATGGCCGAATTTTATAAATTAAGCGACCCGGCTAAGGCATTGGAGTATAAAAATAAAGCCGAGATGTACCTGGGCGAATTAGGGAATATGGTTATCTCCAGTTCTTCCCCATCCGGCCAAGGCGAGGGCTGCTTGCCTTATGCTACGCAAGATTATGTGGATACTGGCCACGGTTGGATGACTCCTAAGGGCAGCCATACCGGTTCAGTATCCGGCACAGTATACGCGTTTTTCGCTTACTACGATTTTAATCCTCTGGAGCTTGATGGTGGCCAATAAAAATCGCTTAATCAAAACTCTGCAAAAATTAATCTCCCTGGATTCGCAGAACCCTCCGGGCGATGAATCTAAAATTGGCGCTTGGGTAAGTGAATACCTGCGTACGTTAGGCTTAAATGTAAAAACCTATCGTTTTAAAAATAAAAGGGATAACTTAATTGCGGTTTTAAAGGGCGAATCGGATAAATCACTTTTAATTACTCCGCATCTGGATACGGTGCCGGCGGGGAAAAATTGGAGCCGGAACCCCTTTAAAGGTGAGATTTGTGGTGATAAAATATATGGGTTAGGGGCAACTGATTGCAAAGGGAATTTAGCCTGCGCTTTAGAAGCTATCCACGTCTTAGTTGAACAAAAAGCCAAGCTTAAATATGATTTAGTTTTTGCCGCAACTAGCGACGAGGAAAGCGGGTCAGCCCTGGGGTTAATCCCGTTGCTCAAGCGGGGAATTTTAAAAGTGGATGCCGCAGTAGTTTTAGACGCCGATGATTTTGAGATAGTGGTTACCCAAAAGGGCCTGATGCACCTACAAGTATCTATTCAGGGTAAAAAAGCCCACGGCGCTTATCCCTGGTTGGGAGTTAATGCCATTGATATTGCTGCTAAAGTAATTACCGATCTTAATGCTCAGAAAGTGGCTTACCAAAAAAATAAATATTTGCGCCAGCCGACAATTAATGTCGGCACCATCAGCGGCGGGGATAAAGTCAATGTGGTGAGTGATTGGTGTGTCTTTGAATTGGATTTTCGTTTTTTACCCGCAACTAGCGAAAAAAAACTTTTAGAGAATTTAAAAAGGACAATTTTGCGTTATACTACTGCGGGTAAATTTAAAATCCAGATCCAGGGAATCCAGGACCCTTATTATATTAATCCTAAACATAAGTTAGTTACGAATTTAACCCAAGCAATGCTTAAGCAAAAAATAAAGCCGCGGATCAGCGGGTCGGAGGGGGCAACCGTAATTACATTTTTTAAAGAAAAAAATATTCCGGCGATCGCTACTGGTTTTGGGACAGAAGGGTGCGCGCATATTGTGGATGAGTTTGCCTTAATCAGCAATTTATATAAAGGAGCGAATGTTCTGACTGAGTTTCTCAGGGATTATAAATTTTAATAAGTATGTAAATTCTAACACCCCGCGTTTATAGGAATTACGCGGGTGTGCCCTTTTGGGCGAGGAGAAAAATGGAAATAACCAAAATTAAACGTAAAGTGCGCCTTAAAAAACC
>JAQTRA010000119.1 GCA_028712045.1 Candidatus Omnitrophota bacterium
AAAAAACTATTTAACCCCTACGAAAAAGTATAGGACTTTAATTTCAGCGGTGCATAGTATTTACCGCTTGATTAACTCTACCTATGAGCTTAAAGAATTAATCAGCCGGATGGGAAGGTTGTTTTGTCAGTTCTTTAATGCCCAGTATTGCCTGATTGTTTTACTGGATTCCAGTAAAAAATATTCGATAATCAAATGCCAGATCAGCAATAATAAAAAGCTGCTCATTGATAAAAAAACTAAGATAACCGGCAGGATTGAAGAGAAGATCGCCCGGACTTCGGCTTGTGTAAGAAAAAGTGATTTATTGGGTATCCCGCTTATTTGTGAAGATGTTTTAGGGTACGTTATCATAAAACGGATTAAGGTTGAGAAGCCATTTGATATCTTTGATCAGGAGATGCTGATGACTATGGCTGAACAGGCAGTTATCGGAATTAAAAATTTACAGCTTTATGAAGAGCAGCAAAAAATAGTTTTCGGCAGTATAAAATCTTTAGTTACTCTTTTAGATACCCGCGTGCCGCAGGAGTATACGCATTCTCCGAATTTCAGTAAATTGGTTTGTGCTTTAGGTTTTGAAATTCATCTGGATGAAAAGCAGATTGAGACTTTAAGATATGCCAGCTTGCTGCATGATACTGGCAAAGTTGATATTCCATCTGAAATATTAACTAAAACTGCTAAATTAACTCCGGAAGAATACAACATTATTAAAAGGCATCCGGTTAAAGGAGCAGAGATTTTAAGGCCTCTGCAGATTTTACGGCCGGCCATACCGATTATTATGCACCATCATGAAAAATATAATGGCACGGGGTATCCTTCGCATCTAAAAAAGAATAAGATCCCTTTAGGCGCCCGGATTATGGCAGTAGCTGATGCTTTCGAAGCAATGGTTTACGGCCGGCCTTATCGGGAAAGAATGAATATCAGTTCGGCAATTAAAGAAATTAAGAAGAAGAGCGGTACGCAATTTGATCCTAAAATAGTTGAAGCTTTTTTAAAAGTAATTAAAAAGATCAGTAAAAGAATTTACTTGAAACAGGACGACGTAAAGATATAATACCAGGCTATGGCAGAAAACCAGGGATCATTGCAAGGCGAGCTTTTCACGCATTCAGCCGATGACGGGCAGTATAAACCGCAAATCCGGCGGAACCCATTTTTTATGCGTTTTCGCGGATATGAAAAAGCGCTGCTTCTGATTATGGGTATGGTTTTAGTCGGTATTGTTGCTTTTTCTTTCGGCGTGGAAAATGGCAAACATTTGGTTTTAACTGCTAAAAAAGGCGAATTGGTTAATTATACTATTCAAATTGCTGCTTTTAAGAATAGGGAGTTAGCTGCCCGGGAAGTACAGTTATTATCCAGAAAAGGATTAACTCCCTTAGCTTTTGCTAAAGGAAATTATATTATTTTGTGCGTAGGCAAATTTTCTAATCAAGAGAGCGCGCAACCTTTGCTGACTGTGTTGCAAAGAACCTACGCTGGTTGCCGCATAAGGAGGTTATAAGATCATGTCAATACATCCGTCATTAACTATTTCGGAAAAGGACAAGAAGGCACGTTCAGTATTAAAACGTACGGAACGCATCAGGCAGATGCAGGAAAAAGGTAATTGGAAAGAGGGAGATTCAGTTTACGGGCTTCCTAAAATCAAGACCTTAAGAATTAAAATCAAGAAAGAGAAAGTAGAAAAAGCTGAAAGCGCAACTACTGCTGAAGGCGCACCCGCAGCAGCTGGTGCTTTAGCTAAAGAAGCAGGAAAAGCCGCTCCTGGTGGAAAAGCTGCTCCCGGAAAAGCCGCTCCTAAAGCGCAAGAGAAAAAATAAATGCAGTTAGTTTTTAAAAGATTAGTAATTATTCTTTTGGTTCTAGTGGTTTTTGCTTTTGTCGCTTATGCCGGAGAGTTCAACGAGTTTAGGGGGCAAATTAATACCAACAATGTAAATGTCCGCCTCGATGCTACGACCGGTTCGGCGGTTGTTTGCCTGCTTTCCCAAGCAGATCAGGTAGAAGTAATTTCGCAAGCTTATGATTGGTATAAAATCCGCCTGCCTAAAACCGCTCCAGCTTATATTAAAAAAGAGTTAGTTGAGTGTATCAGCCTTGATTCCAGCCATCAACTGGCTAAGTTACAAAATCAATGTAAAAGTGGGAAAGTAATTAAGGATCGGGTGAATATCCGTTTCGCGGCCAGTGAATCTTCCTGGATCCTGGGTAAAGTTGATAAATTTACGGTAGTTAATATTCTTGGCCAAGAGGGCGCTTGGTTAAAAATAGAGCCGGTGCATGCGAGTTTTGGCTGGATAAATAAAAAATTTGTCAATAAAGTTGATCAAGAATCTAGTTTACCTAAAAAAGAAGTAAGGCCGGAAATTGCCTCTACGAATAATGTTTTATCCGATGCTTTAACTCTTGAAGGGATTGTTAGCCCGTATGGTGTGGTTTTGTGGCGCAAAGCCACGCATAAATTAACTACTGCGGATAATAAAATATATTTTTTGAAAGGTAACCGTAAAGGTTTGGATAGCCTTAATTATCATCAGGTTAAAGTTAAGGGAAAGTTTATCACTCCAGCAAATAGCAAATACCCGATTGTTGATGTTGCGATTATTGAGGCCTTAAATTGAGTTTATTAAATTCGATTACTTCATTTGCCGTATCATTTGCGCTTTTATTAATTGCGATGACGGTGCATGAATTTGCGCATGGCTTAGTTGCTTATAAGTTAGGAGATTCTACGGCCAAAGCATCCGGCCGGCTGACTTTAAACCCTTTGGCGCATATTGATCCATTTTGGACGCTGCTTTTGCCCCTGGTACTTTTTTTATCTTCTGCCGGCCACTTTGTATTTGGCGCGGCAAAACCCGTACCCATTAATTACTGGGCGCTTAAAAATCCCAAAAGGGATATGGTCTGGATTGGTTTAAGCGGCCCTTTGTCCAATCTTATCCTGGCACTTATTATCGCCCAAATCTTAAAATTTATTTTCTTACCGGCAATTGTCAGTTATTTATTTTTTAATTTGCTGATGATTAACGTGGTTTTGGCTATTTTTAATCTAATACCAATCCCACCGCTAGACGGTTCACGGATTTTAATGGGTTTGCTTCCTGAACAGCTATCTGAGCAATACGCGCAACTAGAGCGTTATGGTTTTATCCTGCTTTTTGCTTTTATTTGGCTGGGCGTGTTTGACCGCATTCTTTGGCCTTTAGTTGGTGCGGTAATCAGGTTAATGGGGGTA
>JAQTRA010000120.1 GCA_028712045.1 Candidatus Omnitrophota bacterium
TTCTGGGGAGGGACCTTCTTCCTGGTAGTTTTTGCTACAATTGAGACCGTGCTTTTTGTCTGGGTTTTCGGCATGGAACAGGCTTGGGATGAGATACATAAAGGTGCACAGATGTCCGTGCCTAAGGTTTATAAATTTATCATTAAATATATTACGCCTTTATTCTTGTTTATTATCCTGGGAATGTGGTTTATCCAGGAGTGGCTGCCGATAATCATGATGAAGAATGTCTCTGGCGCGGACAAACCATTTATTTTCTACACGCGCTTAGGTTTATTGTTTATATTTGTAATCTTAGCTGTTTTGGTTAAAATCGCCTGGCAGAGAAAGAAGCTGAGGGGAATAAAGCAAATATGAAGTTATCCGGGTGGATATTTCTAATTTTTTCCTGGGGTTTGATTATTAGTTTGTTCGCTTTTTGTTTTTTAAAAGTTTTCTCAAAGAAGGAGGCAAAATGAGAAGGGGGTTATCAATCGCGCTTGTTTTATTGATTATGCCGGCACTTTGCGGATGCGCGCCCTTAATTATTGGCGCGGCTGCCGGCGGCCTAGGAGCTTACGCTATAAGTAAAGATACGGTGCAGGGGGATAATGATAAAAGTTTTGACCTGCTTTGGGATTCAGCAGTAAATGTTTCCAAGCAATACGGTATAATCCAGGAGGAGAATATTTCTACGGGTTATATTGAGCTAGCCGCTGATTCCAGCAAAGTTTGGATCCGGCTTATCCGTTTAACCCGCGCCACTACCCGGATAAGGGTTTCTGCGCGGAAATTTCATTTTTCCAATATGGAATTGGCCCAGGATCTTTTTGTCAAGATTGTTACCGGGGTAAAATAGGGTGCTTGATTTTCCTTTTCTTTTTAAGAAATTTGTGTACAATATATAAAATAGTTAAATCTTAGCCGAGATAGCTCAGTGGTAGAGCGCGGCCCTGAAAAGGCCGGCGTGGGGGGTCCGATTCCCTCTCTCGGCATTTTATATTCTTAAAGAGAAACGCAAGTTTCTCTTTTTTTGCTGTTTTAGGGCTTTAGGTCTGTAATTATGGGGGAGAGGTGAAAAGACTAAATTCCAGAACCCTTATTTTTATCCACATTGGCGTATTAATAATTTCAGGCCTTTTGGTTTATGGGAATTCTTTAAACGGCAAGTTTATCTGGGATGACAATGGCCTGGTAAAGAATAATAATTATATAAAAGACTGGAAATATCTGCCGGAAATTATCAAAAGTGATTTTGGTTCCGGCGGTGATACAAAGTCCAATTATTACCGGCCGCTTCAGATGGTTTTACATATGGCCGGGTATTCATTGTGGGGCCTGAATGTTCAAGGTTACCATCTAACGAGTATTTTCCTGCATATTTTAGCTGCAATTGCGCTCTATTGCTTCATCAGGCTTATATTCTATAATACGAATATTGCCTTCTTAGCCAGCCTGTTCTTCCTGGTACATCCTATAAATACAGAAACAGTTTGCTATATATCCGGGATAAGTGATTCTTTATCCCTGTTCTTTATTTTCTTGTGTCTTATCCTGTATTTAAGATCTTTTGATTCGCATACTGTTGCGTTCAATGTTTTGTCTTTATTGAGTTTAAGTATGGCGTTATTCTCGAAAGAGAACGCTGTGGTTGTTCCGGTATTGATCCTGCTTTATCATTATGCCTTTAAGAAACGCCTTGAGATTAACAAAATTATTCCTTTTTTCGTGCTGGTAATAAGTTATGTTTGGCTTAGGTTGACTGTTTTAAGCCCTTTTGTCCATCCAGATATATCCTTTCCTGTTTTATTAAAAAGGATACCGGGTTTTTTTGCCGCCCTGACAGAGTATCTAAGGCTTTTATTATTGCCTTTTGGCTTGCGTGTTGAATATGGGGATAGGTTATTTAACCCGGGGGATTTTCGAGTTATAGCAGGAGTATTGTTGGCGCTTGTGTTGATTAGTGCCGCATTTCTTAAAAGAAAAAATAACCCTTTGCTTTTTTTCTCAGTAGCCTGGTTTTTTGCAGCGCTTTTACCAGTGAGCAATATTATCCCCGTGAACTTTTCATTTATGATGGAGCACTGGCTTTACCTGCCGTCATTTGGATTCTGCGTTGTTTTATCAAGCGTATTGTGTTCTGTCCCGAAAAACAAGAATATGGTCCTTTTTTTAAGGGTCCTTGCCGTAGTTTTGCTTATTTTCTACTCATCTTTAACGTACAGGCAGAATGAATACTGGAGAGAGCCGGTTGCTTTTTATAACCGGACATTAAGGTATGTTTCGGATAGTTGGAGGTTCTATAATGAATTGGGGCTTGAATATGAAAATTATTCCAAGAATGATGAAGCCATAGCTTCTTTTCAGAAGGCTTTAGAAATAAAACCCGATCTTGTAGGAGTTTATTCTAATTTATCTAACCTCTACCGTAAACTAGGAAGAGAAAAAGACGCCTTGTCTATGTACAATAAGGCTCAAGGGATTAACCAAAGGCTTATGCGGGAATATTACGAAAGGGGCAAGGCGTATTCAAAAGCCCAAAAAGAGAAAGAAGCCGCCTCCGTATATCTGAAGGCATTAGAATTAGATCCAGATAATCTAATGCTGAATCTGGAGTTGGCAAGTTCATATATAATTACAGGCCAATACCGGAAAGCGATAACCTTGCTTTTGAGGGTGATAGAGATTAGTCCGGATTCGGCGCTAGCTTACAATAACCTGGCGGTAGCGTATTATTACGATAAACAATATGATTCGGCTGCCAGGTATCTGAATAAGGCAGTTGAGCTCGGCTATCCGGTTTCTTCCGAGTTCCTGCAGCTTATGAAAAATAAAACCAGCCCTTAAAAAAGAGCTGGTTTTATTTTTATTCCTATACGTAAACTTATATCTTTTTTACGTTAGTTGCCTGGTCACCTTTAGGGCCTTGCGTAACCTCAAATTCAACTTCATCGCCCTCTGCTAAGGATTTATAACCTTCTCCTGTGATAGCGCTGAAATGTACGAATACATCTTTGCCATCTTCGGAAGTAACAAAGCCGTAGCCTTTTTGGTTGGAAAACCACTTTACTTTACCTTTTGCCATTTCTAATTCTCACCTCCTCTACAGATAAAAAAAATCCGCAAAGCATGGTTTGTTATTTGTTGCTGCTTTGCGGTTTGTACTTGTTGCTAAACAATTTCTTAACTTCTCCTCTAAACTTAAACTTATGGATTAAATATATCATGAATTGCCTGTTTGTCAACATTTTTTATAAAGTTTAAG
>JAQTRA010000121.1 GCA_028712045.1 Candidatus Omnitrophota bacterium
AGCGAGGGCGTCAGTTACCGCATTATCTTCGGTTTTTGCCTGTGAACCGGTAGCAAAATACGTAGTGTCTCCGGTAAAACTATTTTCCTCCCAGATTAATTTATTATCCGCCCTATCCCAAAGGCTGATATTTACAACTAGGTTAATCCGGTATTCACTTACATTATCGCTATTATCGTAACGCAAAGGATCCTTACGGAAATCTATTACTTCTCCTTTCAAGATAAGGTCGGCATTAGTCTCTTCCGCCGGCCTTAAGTTGCCATCAAAAAGATATCGGTCATGAACTGTACGGGTGATATCGGTTTCAATCATCGGCCTGTACAGCCTGTATTTATTGGCGGCGTCCCCTTCATTGGTTATATTCACTTTATTCACGAAAGGGCTGATATAAATAGTCCTGTATTTGCTGCCGATCATAGAACGGGTAGTGTAACCGCAGCCGGCTATCGCAGAAAACAGAAAAACAAAAACAGAAAACAGAAAAATCCGGCTTCTTATCTTATTCATTTCTTTTTCTCCATTATCTGCAGGCGCTCAAGCGCGCGAGCCGCCCAAAGAGTATCAGAATAATTATTTATCACGTTCTCGTAATAAATCTTAGCGGCTTTATCGGCTTTCTGTTTTTCATAAAATACCGCAATATTATAGCTGGCTGCCGCTTCTTTTTCTTTTAACCTGTCGATATTAATTTCGGCGTCCTTTGATAATACGGCGTCGGGATGCTCTCTGACGAATTCTTCAAACTTCTGCTTTGCGTCCTGCATGGCTCCCTGATCATAATCCGGACCGCGGCTTACTGCAGCGCGGCAGGTTGCAACCTGGAATTTAGACGGTTCAGTCCATTCACTGTCAGGATAATTGGTTATTACTTTATTAAAGGCGTCCTCTGCTTCATAATAACGCTGAAGGCCTTTCAGAACTAATCCTAATTTGTACTCTGCCTTAGGCGCCAATGGTCCGTAGGTGGAATTTTCTACAACTTTATTTAATATTTCTATAGCCGGATTCTCAACAGGCAGGGTTACCCCCAAGGCCTTACGCTTATAGCCTGATATAAATTTCTCGGCAATATCATACTCCTTAGTGACGATTTCTTTAATCCGTTCGGAAAAAGGGTACTTGTCAATAACGCGCTGGTAGGCCAGATATGCTTCGTAAAAATTATCCTGCTGTTCCTCAATTACGCCCAGATAATACTGAGACTCCGAAGCTTCAAAGGATTTAGGATAGGTCTTTAATAGCTTTTTAAATTCGCGGATAGCGTCAGGAAACTTCTTTTCATCGTAAAAACCCTTGGCGTAATCAAACTGCGCCTTAGGGGTATCTTTGGCTACGTTCTTAGGATTAACCCATTTGCCGGTTTTAGGGGTCCAAATCCAGAAAGAATAGGCTGAATTGACCGATAAAGCAAAAATAATGCAGAAACTTAAGATTATCCGTCGCATAATATTACAACTTTAACATAGGAGAGCTTATTTGTCAAACAGATTAAGGACAAAAAACTACAAATATAGGTAAGCAAAGGGCAGGCGGACAAGCATATTATTGACAACCAAAAGCAGGGCCACAAAGAACTCATTGGCATAAGCAAAATACGCGGCGCTTGCCGGAAAAATTAAAGAAATAACGGCCAGGCTAAAACCTGAGAGCGTAATTATAGTGGCTAACGGGACAATAAATAAATTTGCTAATACGGTAACTGGCGAGAAAAACCTGAAATAATAAGCGATAATTCCGAGGGTTCCCAGCCAGGCGGATAAAGAGACCAGGCAGCTTTCGGCTAACACCCGGAAAACTTTCGGCCTTAAGGAATCAACCCTAAAGAATACCTTGAGTTCAGGATAAAGAAAAATAATTGCTGCTACGCTGACAAAGGAAAGTTGGAAACTTATAGCGAACAACGCTTTTGGATCGATTAAAAGGATAAATAACGCGGCCAGGGAAAATGAATTACGAATATCCGGTTCCCTTTTTATAAGAAAACCGGTTAGCAAAAATATTGCCATAATAGTCGCGCGCACAACCGGGGCTTGAGCGCCCGTAGCAAAACAATAAATTGTTACGCAGAATATTGCTAAAACATACCTCGCTTTTCGCGGAAAACGCAAAACCTTAAAAATCAGCATAATCACAAACGTGACGATTCCTACGTTAAATCCGCTGACGACCAAAATATGCACTGTTCCTGTTTTAGCCATTGAATCGTAAAGCGCCGCCGGGATATTTTTCTTATCGCCTAAAACCATCGCATCCAGGACGCTTGCGGCTAAAGGAGAAAGCCTCCGGTAAATGGTCTTTTCTATACCTTCCTTAATCTGAAACGCGAGCCTACGCAGCGGCTGGCCGTAATTTTTACGTAATCTTATGACAGAGGCGGAATTGTTTACCCGCATAATCGCAGCTAGATCATTTCTGTAAAGCTTAAATGGTTTGTGCATGTTTCCTCTTAAAATCAAGGCTTCTCCGTAAGAGAAATCTTCTGTGCTTTTTAAAATTACAAAAATATCCCCTGAACATTTATAGCTACTCTCATTAAACCGCAGTTCTTGAGTGACAAAGTTAAAACAACTCCTCCCCTCTTTTACGACTGGCTCTTTGTCTATAAAACCTTTGACCGTAAATATTGTATTGTTTTTGTAAGAAATAAACTTGGAGATATGCGATTTAGGCAAAGCGTAGGTATTGCTTAACAGGAGCGCTCCGATGGTAAAAAGAAGAGCTGCAAGTAACAACCTTTCGATAAAATTTTTTTTCAGGCTGAAAATAGAAACAACAAACAGGATAAACGCGATGGAGTAGATGAACCAAAACGGAATGATTACAAAATGCGCTAAAGTTATTCCCCCGCAAAAAAATAGCGTAACCCAGGCTAAATTAACCCTCATTTAACAAGCAGGTATTCTTTGATCTTTATGAATTTAGAGTCATTGACTCCTTTTATATCCTTAAGCTCGTTTAGGTCGCTGAAGCCTTCGTGTTTTTGGCGGTATTCAATGATCCGGTCCGCTAATTTCTCTCCGATTCCGGAAATTGCCATAAGCAGTTTTTTATCCGCGCTGTTTAAATCAACCTTCCCCAGATCCCGGCTAAATGAAGCAACGGTCTTACCGCCTGAAAAATACTTAACCGAATAATTAGTCCCAACTCCTATCAGGGCAATCGCTACCAAAAATAAAATAACCTTACGCTCCTCCTGTGTAAAATCAAACATCCTCTCACCTCCTATCCTAATAGACGTAGT
>JAQTRA010000122.1 GCA_028712045.1 Candidatus Omnitrophota bacterium
TTCAGATTTTGATCCTAAAGGAAAGTCGGATAACGAAGTAATGAAGTTTTGCCAGAGTTTTATGACCGAACTTTTTCGGCATATTGGCCCGAATACTGATGTGCCTGCCGGAGATATCGGCACCGGTGGCCGCGAGATTGGATATTTGTTTGGCCAATACAAGAGATTGCGTAATGAATTCTCAGGCGTACTTACCGGTAAAGGCCTTAACTGGGGCGGAAGCTTAATCCGGCCGGAAGCCACAGGTTATGGTTGCGTTTATTTTGTCGAAGAGATGCTTAAGACCAAGGGTGATTCTTTAAAAGGAAAAGTTTGCGCGGTATCCGGTTCAGGTAATGTTGCGCAATACACGGTCGAAAAACTTATCCAGTTGGGCGCTAAAGTAGTTACTTTGTCTGATTCCGACGGGTATATTTACGATAAAGACGGTATTGACCAAAAAGAATTAAACTGTGTTTTGCACTTGAAAAATGTTAAGCGCGGCAGAATTAAAGATTGCGCTAAAGAATTCAGCTGCAAGTATTTTGAGAAACAGAGGCCTTGGGATGTAAAATGCGATGTGGCATTCCCTTCGGCAACTCAGAATGAAATAAATGAGAGCGATGCTAAAACTTTAGTTAAAAATGGCTGTATTGCTGTTGGTGAAGGCGCAAACATGCCGACTACTCCGGAAGGCGTAGCGGTGTTTCAGAAGGCTAAAATTCTTTATGCTCCGGGTAAAGCTTCAAATGCCGGCGGCGTAGCTACTTCCGGCCTGGAAATGAGCCAGAATAGCATTAGGTTGTCCTGGACCCGTGAAGAGGTAGATAGAAGGCTGCATGACATAATGATTGCTATCCATGGGCAGTGCGTTAAATATGGCAAGGAAAATGGGCATGTCAATTATGTTAATGGAGCAAATATTGCCGGGTTTGTTAAGGTAGCTGATGCCATGCTGGATCAGGGCTTGGTATAAGCAGTTAGAGAATAGTAAACAATTGGGGTCGGATCTATTTTTCTGTAATTTAAAACAAGGGAAAAATAGATCCGACCCCAATTTTTAGTTGCATGATGAATAGTTAAGTTGTAGTATATATAACGTGGATAAAGATCAGATAGTTGAAGATTTTTTTCGTAGCTTAAGAGTTGCCCTTACCAATGCTTTTTCTTACCCCAAAGATCACCCTTATTTTATTAAATCTGTAGAAAATTTTAAACTCCAGCTTGAGCTGATCCTTTCTGTTTTAAACCCGCTGAGGATCGGGGTAACTAGCCTGGGGCTGGTGGTTGATGAAAAAAGCCTTACCCGAGTCGGTATTTATGATGAATTAGCCCGCCTCTTACATCAGCGTAAAATTAAAAGCATCGAAATAAGGCCTGGAACAAGCCTCGAGGAGCTGATCCAGTTTTTGACGGTAATCTCTTTACCCCAAAAAGATATCTTTAAAAACGGCGGCATAAATGCGCTTTTGGAGAAAAGCCAACTTGCTAATTTTACCATTGATGAGCTGGATTATTCGGCATTTTTGCATACCGGCGGCGAGGAGTGTGCTGATATCTGGGGTTATATGCTTAAAAATGCAGCCCGGAACAATGACACGGCCAAGCTCGGTCAGCTGGCCGATGGGTTTGGCTCTTTGATCAGCCGGATCAGCGAAAAAGACCTCCTGGATGCTGAAGGCATCTCGGCTGAGGTTAATGAATTTCTAATTTGTTTAAAAAATAAAAATAAAGAGAAATTTGATCAATGCTCGAAAGATGTTTTTCTTTGGCTCCTGCGTAATAAAAAATCCCTGAATCAGGAAAAATTGGCAAAACTTAAACCGGTTTTTGATGGTTTAAGCCAGGAAGATTTTAGTGGCCTTTTGCAGGAAGGGTTTATGCAGGAGGATAATTTTGATTCTTTAAGCCTGCAGCTTTTCTCCAGGATCTCCGGGCAGGAAAATTCCCCAAAAATCACGGAAAAATTTTTCCATAAAATGAATGAAACACAGGAATTTAAAAATAACCCGGTGGTAGAAAGTAAAGTCCGTAATTTGTTAAGCAGTACGCCTCAGGATGATTCTATGTCCGCAGTTTACCGCAATACGCTGGATTCTTTAGTTAAGGGGATTTCTTTCTCCGGCCAGCTTTCTTTTGATCATCAGACACTTAAAAAAAATTACCGTTATATAGTTTTAAGTATGTTTGCCACTGAACAGAACTCCGATATCCTGGCCCGCTGCGCAGAAATTTTAGAGAAAGAATTAGCTGCAATATTTGAGGATAACGATCTGGATTTATTAAAAGACCTTTGGGAGGTGTTAACTAAAAGAAAAAAAGAAGGCCTGAAAATATGTGTTGACCTTGAAAAAAGTTATTCTTCTTTAGTGGAAAATATTGCTTTAAGCGGCAGCTTAACTGCCCAGCAGGAATTTCTTCTAAAGATAGTTTCTCAGCCCAGCCAGGATTTGGAAGTATACCTGGAAAAAATATTTAATGTTCAGAATATAAACAGTAAAGTTTTAAATTTATATTTAAGGTTGTTTCCGGGCAATCTGGAAAATTTTTATGCCCGATTAAGCCAAAAAATTCAGGATACCGAGTTTCTCGGTAATTTAATTGAAGCCTTAAGCCAGCTGGATACGCCGGTGACTCTGAATATATTGGAATATATATATGTATCGGCTAATGAATTGGTTAAATCTGAAGTGTTAAAAGCCATGCGTAAATTAAAGAAAGTTGACGCGGCATTTCTGATAGGACAGTTAAATACGGATTCGCGATTACTCAGAAATGGATTACTTTCTGTGTTAATCTTAGACGCCGAGGCAAAAAAAAATGTTTTAGGCTTATTATTTGGGATTTCAGGCTTTTTGGGAAGCAAAAACAGGCTGCTGATGGAAAATATGCAAATTGCTTTTGATTTACGTTTCATTGAAGCAGTCAGTTATATTCAAGAATTAAGCCGCCGGAAATTTTTTTGGAATGAAGGATTACGTAACAAAGCAGTTTCAATATTAAAGGAGTGGAATGTTAGCTGAAGTCGAAAAAGCTTTTAAAGAGTTACTTACTTGCCTGCAAACTGCCAAGATGTATGGAACAGTGCATCCGATGTTTGTAAAATCTTTGGATAAGGCTTATGCAGCTTTCCAGGATGTTTTAGCTCAGCGTCAGGAGATGGTGATCGGTATTGTGGGCGATGAGTTGGCCTGGGAAAAAGAGATTTTTTTTGATTTAGGTAAGCTCCTGCGCCCAGCGATACTTTATC
>JAQTRA010000123.1 GCA_028712045.1 Candidatus Omnitrophota bacterium
GAAGCAAAAGATATAAAGAAAGGTATGGAATCAGGCGCGGTTTCTTATATACAGAAACCATTTAAAGACGAGACATTATTGGGGATTATTCAGGGATTGATAAGTAGTAAGAAAAAGTAGTTTACATAAGCCTTAAACTTCCTCTGACCTGGCCCCTTAAACTGTACCAATATTTAAGGTATAATATGGCGACATTGAAGGTTCCACTAGGATAAAGTGTGGAAAATTATGTATGGAAATGGCAAAGAAAATATAATTAATTCGCAGATAAAGGCAAGGGGCGTAAATGATGAGCGTGTACTCAAGGCGATGCATAAAGTGGAAAGGCACTTGTTTGTCCCGCTTATGTATAGGCGCCTTTCCTATGGAGACCACCCTCTGCCTATCGGCGAAGGCCAGACTATTTCCCAACCCTATATTGTTGCTTTAATGACAGAGTTGTTAGAATTAAAAGGAGGCGAGAAAGTTTTGGAAATAGGAACAGGCTCAGGCTATCAAACAGCAATTTTAGCAGAGTTAGCAAAAGAGGTGTATACTATAGAGACACTGGAGCCGTTGGCAGAACGCTCCCAGAAATTACTTAAAGAATTAGGCTACGAAAACATTAAGGTTAAACGCCAAGACGGCTTTTTAGGCTGGCCGGGATACGCTCCTTTTGATGCCATAATTGTTACCTGCGCGCCGGAAGAAATCCCTACTGCCTTGCTTGAACAATTAGCCGAAGGTGGGAGGTTAGTTATCCCTGTAGGAGTAGCACACTGGCAGGAGCTGAAGCAGTTTAAGAAAATAGAAGGAAAAATTGTAACCAAAAATATTATTCCGGTCAGTTTTGTGCCGATGTTAAGAAACAGGAACGGTAAAAAAGAGCTATCAGAACCGTAAATCGGCCGGTGCAGAAAATTTAGAAAGAGGTCTCCCTTCGGCTCATGCGAGAAGGGTCCTTGATTTTTAGCAGAAAAATGGTAAAATAATAAAGTAGTTCCGAGTTTTAAGGTGGGTCTGGATTAGAACAATAACGAGAAACCTTTGTTCATGTTATATTTACTGACAAAGGTTTTTCTTTTTATAGAGGCTGTTCGGTTTAAATGTTGAATCTTCTAACAAAACATATTTTTCTGTTTGATCCGCTTTCTCTATTCTTCCTAGCTGTAATCTTTATTATTTCCTTTCCTTCGCTAATTTACTCCTTTGGCTACTTTTCGCCGAAGGCGAATCCGCCTGCGGCGGAAAAAGAAGAGTATCCTACTGCAAAAATAATGCTCGCCCAGGTTTTACTGCTTGCCTTTGTGTTATCCATGGCTTTAGTAGTAAGCGTAAGAAATTGTTTAATATTTATCGTTTTTTGGGAGATCATGTCTTTGGTTTCCTATTTTCTGGTTGTTTTTGACACAAAACATGCAAAATCCATCCAGGCAGGCATGATTTACATCGTAATGACCCATATCGGCACCGCATTCATCATTGCCGCATTTATGATCTTACATAACTACGCTCATTCCTTTGATTTCTTCGCCATAAAGAATGCCTGTCAGGCAATGCCTTCTCAAACGAAAGATATAGTATTCTTATTATTTTTAATTGGCTTCGGGACTAAAGCCGGAATCGTGCCGTTACATATCTGGCTGCCTTATGCCCATCCTCAGGCGCCCAGCCACATCTCAAGCATCATGTCCGGGGTAATGATCAAAACTGCCATTTACGGGATAATCCGTTTTGTGATATTTATCTTGGGTATAAATTCCACTTGGTGGGGAGTTTTAATATTGATTCTGGCGATAATCTCCTGCCTCGTAGGAGTTATTTACGCGCTTATGGAGCACGACATTAAAAGGCTTCTTGCGTATCACAGCGTGGAAAATATCGGCATAATATTATTGGGAGTGGGCCTGGCGATATTTTTTATCAGCCTAAGTTTGCCTTACTTAGCCGTTTTTTCTTTAATCGCTGGCCTGTATCATTTAATAAATCACGCGATTTTTAAAGGTTTGTTATTTTTATGCGCTGGCAGCGTTTATAAAGCCACAGGAACGCGCGATATCGAGAAATTAGGAGGACTAATCAAGAAAATGCCCCAGACCGCAGCATATTTCTTATTAGGCGCAATGGCGATCTCGGCTTTACCGCCGCTTAATGGCTTTGTCAGCGAATGGTTGACTTTACAAGCATTTTTTTTGGGGGCATTTAATGTAATAGGAGGGAGCAAGCTTTTCTTAGGGGTTTGCGCTGCAATGCTCGCTTTAACCAGTGGTTTAGCCGCTGCCTGTTTTGTGAAAGCCTTCGGGATAACCTTCTTAGCTCAACCAAGGAGCCATTACGCCCAAGATGCAAAAGAAGTTGCTTTATCCATGAGGATAGGGATGTTTCTCTTGGCACTTCTTACCGTAATCTTTGGTTTAGCCGCATCTCCGATCATAAAATTATTGGCAAGAGTTTCTGGAAGTGCTCTAGGTATCGATATCAGCAGCATGAGTTTTTCTTTAAATAACTTTACCCTTACTCCTCAGATATCTAAAAACATTTATCTTTCTGTTCCTGCGCTGGCATTATGGCTCGTCATTATCGGAATTGCAGGTTTTGCTATATATAGGATATTCGGTAAGGGTAAATCGGTGATTTATAAAACATGGGATTGCGGCTACTATAAATTGGATTCGCGCAATGAATACACCGCAACCGCTTTTTCAAAACTATTCAGGATAGCTTTTAGTTTCTTTCTTTTGCCTTACCGTAAAACTCAGAAGATCCGGGAATCGTTTTATCACATTAAATCCTTTACTTATGAAACTCACACCACCAAGGTTTTTAAGAAATACATTTATGATCCGGTGCTTGCCATGGTGTTTAAGGCTGCCAAGTTTATGCGTAGGATCCAGCCGGGCAGCATACACCTGTATTTAGGTTATATTTTTATCACCCTATTGTTACTGATTATATTTATGGGCCGATTCTAATGATGATTATTCTGCAAATAATTTTATTTATCGTATCTGCGCCGCTTTTAAGCGGCCTGATTACTAAGCTGAAAAATAACTTCAGGATGCGTAAAGGCCAGAGCGTGTTCCAGCCATATTATAATTTAGTTAAGCTGTTTTCTAAGGATGAAGTAGTCTCGGAAACTGCCTCTTGGATATTTAGGGTTACTCCTTTTGTAGTTTTAGCCTCAACCCTTGCCGCGGCAATGCTTATTCCGG
>JAQTRA010000124.1 GCA_028712045.1 Candidatus Omnitrophota bacterium
TGGTACAGGGATCATTGGCTGCAAGCCAGTCGCTGGATTCGCTAATTGAAGTAATCCAGGTAGTAGTGGGTGTCCGGGTAGTGCCATCATGCTTAAAGCCTTGTTTACGATTAAACTGCCAATACCAGCCTGCGGCAGCTTCAGTAGCATCAGTAGCTGCAGTTGCCTGATTAGTAGCGCCGAGGTTTTGGGTGATCCAGCATTTACTTGCTCCGGAAAGGCTGGACAAAACAGTTCCATAAGTAACGGTTTTGGTAACCGGAGCAGTGGTACCGGCGGTATGGGCCACTTCAAGGCTCTCTCCACAAAGCCAATCTTTAATACAACGCACACTAGCGCCATTTTGTTTCCAGTTATCAGTAGTCATCATTAAACTAGGACCAAAATTCAGACAAGACCCATAAGTAGTAGTCGTTTGGGTACTACTCCAGTAAGTACCATAGGTTATGCTCTCCCGCGCGCCAGTGTCTTTATTAAGATCTCCCGCAAGATGAATTTTTAAAACTGAGGAATACGGAGTAGGCTGAACCCAGCTACCATTGGTTATGGCATTAGTCCATTCAGTAGATGTAGGCAAACGCCAACCTGCACCAAGCTCTATGGTACAGGGATCATTGGCTGCAAGCCAGTCGCTGGATTCGCTAATTGAAGTAATCCAGGTAGTAGTGGGTGTCCGGGTAGTGCCATCATGCTTAAAGCCTTGTTTACGATTAAACTGCCAATACCAACCAGCAGCAGCTTCAGTAGTAAAACTAGCTGCAGTTGACTGATTATCCGCGCCGAGGTTTTGAGTGATCCAGCATTTACTTGCTCCGGAAAGGCTGGACAAAACAGTTCCATAAGTAACGGTTTTGGTAACCGGGGCAACACCGTTAGCAGTGGCATGGCTAACAGTAAGATTATTTCCACAGGTCCATACAGAGAAATTAGTTACCGTAAGGGTTACCGTTAAAGTATGGCTGCCATCTTCTGAGCCAACTGGCGGCGCTTTAAAATAAAGCCCGAAGGAATCTGTGCCGGCATTGGCCAAGCCCGTAACCAAAGAACCATCTGTGCCAGTAATTATTTGGCCGCTGCTGCTATCTAATCTAAGGAGAAATTCATTAGTCGTAGGCGTAGCATCAGCTGAGGCTGTCCAGCTTCCGGTAGAACTTACCTTAATATTTACATCCTGGCTTCCGCCACTATCATTGGTTACGGTCCAGACGTTCGCGGCTGAAGTTGTTTCACTGGAACCACCCTTTGAACCTAGCGCCCAGGTACTACCGGTTATGGAAATTGAAGCAGCATAAATAAATGCGGGGGAAAACATCATCGCACAAAAGATTAGTAAAAAGGGGACGTGCTGAAAAGGGACACCCTTACTTTTTATTTTCTTAAGTATGTTTTTCATTTTTTCCCTCCAGTGTCCGTAGAAAAAAGCATTTTTAACTGACAGGCCAGAACAAAAAGTTCCTCCGGCCTATTTTTTTTGCTCTTTACTTCAATCACCGTTTGATAATTTTTATTTAAGAATTCTTTATTTTTGGGGATTTTGATATAGAGGTCAACAACTTTGCTGCTATTTGCGGAAATTTTTATTTCTTTACTTGCAGGAGTTATCCAGGATGTATCCGGGATATCTGTAAAGCCCGGACTAAGTGGAGCTGTGGTTTGCGTGCTAGGGAGAATATTTATTTCAAAAGTACAAGCCGCTGCACCTTTATTCTTGATATTTAATTTCATTTGGTTACCGCCTAATTTTGACACGGCAACTTTTTTGCCTAAAGGAACATTTATCAGATAAATCTCATCCGGCCCGACTTCCAGGCCCGCGCCAAAACTAATGTTGGGCGCGATCAAAGCCATAATTAAAATAATTAGGGACAGCGACCAAATTTTCTGCATAGCCGCATTATAACATATTCTATTAATTTTTCTTTCTTTTTTTAAATAAATCATTTCACCACCTCAGCCATTGGCTCAACTTCAACATACGGCCTGGCCCGGATCCAATCAAAATAAACATTGCCGGCGTTAAGCGCGGCAGCTTCTGATTTTATGCCTAGATAACCTTCTTCGAGATTTCCCACATCAAAAAATTTTATCGCCGCCTGCTTTTTATAGTTTTCGCTACTTCTTTCAAAAAGAATTCCCGAGGCATTAAGCGTTGCCTTATACATATAATAGGTAAGCGGCTCAATCGGTTTACTGACATTGATCTTGGCGATATTATTGATCGCGATAGTATGTTCTGCCCCCGGATAATTCGAAGAATAAACTATCTGCTCATAAGCAGGCAGGCCCTGCGCATTAGCTTTTGAACGCACCACTACCTGAATACTTGCGTTTTCTTCTACCTTGGCTTTAAATTCGATAATCGCCTGCTTAGTTTTAAAATTTCGGGTGAGGAATAAACAATCTTTAAGTTTCAAATAACCATCTTTAAGGCTGTGTTCTTTTTTAAATCCGGAAATTATTTCCCATTTTTCGGCATCTAAAGTTTCAGCATTAAAATCTTCAAAAAATGGGAAAACTTTATTGCCATCATTATAATTATAATTGCGTGATTGCTTCGCTCTTTCCGGGCTGGCAATGATGTCATTATAATGCATATAAATTTTTGTGCCTTCTTTGGAGATTTGCAGGACATTAACATAACAATTTGTTTTGTTTTCCAAATAATAATAAAGCGGGGTTTGGCCATCCGCAGCGGTAAAATAAAGATCATCCCGGGTTACATTTAAATGCAGCGGATAATTAAACAGTTCCTGGCTGCCACCGCTAATTTTAATCTCCTGATGATATTTATAATTCGCTAAATCCGGATTATGCAATAATCTTTGCACTCCTGATGAATCCGTAAAACCAAGGATTAATTTTTTTAAACTGCTATTTTGGCCAATGTTTATTTTTAAACGCAATTGATTTCCCGGAACAAACCCGCCCAAAAGCGGCTGGCCATTAATTATTTTTGCATAAGCGATGCCGGCATTGGCGCTGACTTCTAAACGCACCTGGCCCACAGATTCATAAGAAACAAAAATCGTTTTGATTATTCCGGAAGTGGTTATTTTTTCCGATTCTATTTCTTGGGGGCCATTTAAATTATATTCAAAAACAAAAGGCGCCAGCTCTAAAACCTGATTAGCCTGCGCCTGTAAATTTAACCCGG
>JAQTRA010000125.1 GCA_028712045.1 Candidatus Omnitrophota bacterium
AGCCTTTCGGCGACCAAGGCAATTTCCCTGGTGGGCGAGCATAAGAAAAAAGTCAGTGCGATATTTTCATCAGTAATGACGGTCAAGCTTTTGCTTGCGCTTTCTAGCTTTTTAATCCTGATCACTCTTTTGCATTTTGTGCCAAGATTCAAAAATGACTGGTTGGTTTATGTTTTAAGTTTCGGCACGGTTATCGGCAATACGCTATTTCCGGTATGGTTTTTTCAAGGAAAAGAAAAAATGAGCTATATAACCGTAATTAATGTAATTGCCGGAGTAATTTATGCTGTGCTAATTTTTGTTTTGGTGAAAAGCCCGCAAGATTATCTTCTGGTACCCTTATTAAGCTCAAGCTTATTTTTGATTAGTGGAATTTGGGGTTTGTATATTGCCTTTAGAAAATTTAAGCTGGAGTTTGTTTTGCAGAATTACACTAGTATAAAAAATGAACTAAAAATCGGGTGGGATATTTTTATTTCATTAGTTTCGGTAAATGTTTACACTACGACCAGGATTTTTGCCGTGGGTTTACTCACCAATAATGTGCTTACCGGTTATTACACCCTGGCAGATAGAATTGCCAATGTTATTCAGACTTTTCCGATGAGCTCTTTTACTCAGGCAGTCTACCCCAGGATCAATAAGGTTTTTGCCAGAAACAAGCAGCGCGCAACTGCGATTATGTATCGGATCCAGGATAATATAACTTTAGGGTTTGTTATCAGCCTGCCGATTGCCTATATAATTGCGCCCTGGATTATTAATTTAGCTTGCGGGGTTGCTTATGCCCAAGTTGTTCTGGCCTTAAGGCTGTTACTGGCGGCGGTATTTTTTGTGGGGGCGAATAACTTCAAAGTGCAGTTTCTGCTGGTTTGCGGAAAACCTGATATTTATGCCAAAATTCATGTTAGCGCGGCAATTATCGGCCTGCCGCTTATTTTTTTATTAATTAAAAAATACTCTTATCTGGGGGCGGCATTTTCAACAGTATTAATTGAAGCTGGGGTATTTATCGCTACTTCTCTTATTCTTGATAAACTAGCCAAAAGAATTACAAAAAATTAAAGGCAAATAAGTTTAAAAGTGGTGAATTAATTTCCAGTAATCGGTGTATTCTGCTTCGGATACTTTCCCATCTTTATTAATATCCATCTGATCAAAATAATCTTTAAATTGAGAACTAGTTTCATCCAAAGTAAGTTTGCCGTCAATATTTTTATCAGCTTGGTCTAGCATATTAGTTTTATCCTCAGCTAGTTCAGCTGCAGTGATTTCGCCGTTGCTATCTTGGTCTAGATCATTAAATTTTTGTGTTTGATAAGCCTGTATTTCTTCGCTGGTAACAAATCTGTCATTATTGGTGTCCATTTTTTGAAATTCAGGTTGGATAATCTGCAGGTCTGCTGTTTGGGCGAAAACAATAAAGCTGTTCAGGAATAACAATAAGGTGAATATAATACCTGCCAAGATTAACTTTTTCATCTAATAATCCTCCCTTTTCGTAAACTGATGGTGGCGGAGAGTGGATTTAAACCACCGACCAAGCGGGTATGAGCCGCGTGCTCTATCAGGCTGAGCTACTCCGCCAAATTTTACTTCTTTCTGTAAGCGTCTAAGTATGAATTACAATAAATATTCTTATTTAAAATTAATTCTGCAGTAATTAACGCGTCCATCAGCTCTTTATCTTTAGGATCAAGTATAGCAGAATTTAATCCGTAAGCAACAGCCATGGTTAAAAATGTACGGTTAATTAAGCTGCGTCCCTGCGTGCCCTGAGAAATATTGCTTAACCCAATAATAGTTTTTGGGCTGGGATCAGAGATAATTTGGAATTCATGGATTGATTCTAAGATATCTTTGATCTGGGCCTGGGCAACATTAACTGGCAGGACAATCGGGTCCAAATATAAGTCTTCGATTGCCAGTCCGCTCTCCTGGCAAGCACCAACAATAGCCGCCGCTAATTCTAATCTTTGGTCTTTATTCTGAGGAATACCTTTAGAGTTGATGGCTATCCCGATTAATTTAGAATTATATTGTTTAGCTAACGGGATTAATAAATCAAGTTTTTCCGCATCCGCTGTGGTGGAGTTAATAATCGTTTTATTTTTCGCAGCTTTCAACCCTTCGGTAATAACTTTATAATTACTTGAATCTAAACAAAGTGGCTTATCCGTTACTTCCTGGATTACCTGAACTAACCAAGGCATATCAATTAAAGGCTGCTTAGAAGCCGGCCCGCAATTAACATCTAAGGCGTCAGCTCCGCAATCAAGTTGTTCTAAGGCACATCTTTGGACCTCTGCTTTATTATGCTCTTTAATTGCTGCGCCGATATTGGCGTACATTCCGTTAATTAATTCGCCGATAATAAACATAGTTATTTTTTGAATAACCTCCCAATGTAATTATTAACCTTTTCCGCTGCTTGAGGATGGCGCATAATCAAAAGGTCTGCTCCTGATTGAATAAGGCTGGTAGCGGTAATTGCCTCCCAGATAATTCCCTGCTCGCCTGAGGTTTTGGCTTCTTTGGCTTTCCAGGCTTCCTGCCCCACAAAACAAATAAATGGCATTGCCAGGGTCTTGTCCCCGGATAAAGCCGCTAAGCGCGCTCTTTCCATAATCGAGTAAGCGTATTCTAATCCATAACCTAAAGCACCGATCGTCGGATTCATGACAATCCGCTCCAGGCTTAATCCCATATCCGAAATTAAAATATTCAATTGTTTGGCAATATTAATATCAATCGGGCTTTCGGCAATGATACTATGCCCATCCGCCAGAACGCTGGCTACTAAAGTTTTATAATTGTCCTGGACAACTGAGCCGATTAAGCAACGTTTTTGTTTAGCTGCTTCTGAGCAAGCCGGTAAAATCAGGTTATCTTTTGCGTCATCTCCGCTGCCCATAATTATTAAAGGTACTTTAATTTTACTTAAGAGCGTCGAGACTAATTTTGCTGCATGAGACGCAGTCTTATTCCCCGAATCCGGATGCGTGCCCTGCAGTTTCAGGCAGAGTAGTTCAGCTTTATATTCGTTTATGCATTTATCTGCCCAGGCCAAAGGATCGCTTAGGGTGTCCTGGCCATAAAAATTAAGCAGTT
>JAQTRA010000126.1 GCA_028712045.1 Candidatus Omnitrophota bacterium
TAGGGAGCTCTCTAAACTGGGGCTGGGTTTTCTGTCTTCAGTATCAAATTTTATTCTCATCGATACCGGCAGGGATGGCTTAGAGGTTTTTAAAGCTATGCTGAAGTTTGGGGTAATCGTCCGGGACATGAAACAATATGATTTAAAAGATTTTATCCGTGTGACCATCGGTACTCAAAAAGAAAACGAAAGATTCATCCGTGTTTTAAGAAAAGTACTTAAGGAGAAGCCTTAATGATTATCGTTTTAAAACCCGATGCGACTGAAGCGCAAGTTAACCATATTATCGAGAAGGTTAAGGTCTTAGGGTTAAGCCCGCATGTTTCCAAGGGATCGGAGAGGACGATTATCGGGGTTATCGGACCGGAGGATGTTTTACGAATTACTCCTCTTGAGGTTTTTCCGGGAGTTGAGAAAGTTATCCCCGTGCTTTCGCCATATCGGTTGGTGTCCCGGGAATTTAAAAAAGAAGATTCGGTAATTGATCTGGGCAAAGGTGTAAAGATCGGCGGCAAGGCTTTAGTGATTATGGCCGGGCCGTGTTCAATTGAGAATATCGACCGTTTATATGAAATAGGCAGGCAAGTCAAAAAATCCGGGGCAACTGTTTTACGCGGCGGGGCTTTTAAGCCCAGGACATCCCCTTATAGTTTCCAGGGGCTGGGAAAAGCCGGCCTGCAAATGCTCAGGGAAGTGGGCAGTGAACTAGACTTAGTTACGGTAACTGAAGTAATGGATGCCCGGGATGTGGGCCTGGTTGCTGATTACGCGGATGTCCTGCAGATCGGCTGCCGGAATATGCAAAATTTTAATTTGTTAAAAGAAGTAGGCGCGACCAAAAAACCGGTACTTTTAAAGCGCGGAATGGCTTCTACTGTTAAAGATATGCTTATGTCTGCTGAGTATATCCTAAGCGGAGGAAATTTCTCGGTAATTCTTTGTGAAAGAGGGATACGTACTTTCGAGGATTCTACGCGTAATACTTTAGATATAAGCGCGGTTGCGGTAACTAAGCAGCTGTCACATCTGCCAATTATTATTGACCCGTCTCATGCCGCTGGCAAATGGGGCCTGGTTCCTTCTTTGGCAAAAGCAGGTGTTGCCGCAGGATGTGATGGTTTGATTATCGAGGTACATAATCATCCAGAGGAGGCAGTTTCTGATGGTGAGCAGTCACTTATTCCGGAAAAGTTTTCCAGGCTTATGGCTGAGCTTAAAGGAATTGCCGGTTCCGTAGGAAGAGAAATCTTATGAAACTATTCAATAAAACAGTAATTATCGGCACAGGTTTAATTGGCGGTTCTTTAGGCCTGGATTTGAAGAAAAAACACTTAGTTTCTATGATTACTGGTTTTAGCCGGCATAAAAGTAATGTAGAATTAGCTAAGAAATCCGGAGCGATTGATTGTATCGGCTCATCTTTGGAAATGATAAAAGATGCTGACTTAATTATACTGGCGATGCCACCTGAAGCAAATATTAACTTTGCCCTCAAGATTGCGAAGAAAATAAAGAATACTTGTATAGTTATTGATGTGGGCAGTACCAAAAGAGAGATAGTTTCTAAAATCAACCGGGTTATTCCCAACTTTATCGGATGTCATCCGTTGTCGGGCTCAGAAAAGAAAGGGGCTACTAATATTTCTGCGGGGATCTTTAAAGATTCCGTCTGCATTGTTACTCCTTCGGCCAGGATTAATAAAAAGGCCTTGAACAAGGTTTGCCGCTTATGGCATAAATTAGGTAGTAAGGTAGTTATCCTTTCTCCGGAGAAACACGATCAGGTTCTGGCTTTTACCAGCCACTTGCCGCATGTTGTCGCCTTTTCTTTAATCAATTCTATCCCGGATCAGTTCTTAACTTTAAGTTCCGGTGGGCTCAGGGATACTACGCGGATTTCAGCTTCGGACGCAAATCTCTGGAGTGAGGTGTTTTTAAGTAACCGTAAGAATATCTTGCTTTGCTTAACTGCCTTTCAAAAAAAACTTGCCGCTTTAAAACTTGCCCTGGAAAGAAAAAACAGGAAACTTTTAACAAATATACTTTCAGCTGCTAATAAAAAAAGAGAGAAACTGGGATGATTGTCGCTATTGATGGACCGGCCGGGGCTGGAAAAAGTACTGTAGCCAAAATCCTAGCCAAAAGGCTGGGTTTTCTTTATATAGATACCGGGGCAATGTACCGGGCTTTAACCTTGAAGGCTTTGGATAATAATATTGATATTTATGACGAGCGTAAAATCAACGACCTGGCCTTAAAGACTATTATAGATTTACGCAGCAATCCTGACGGTTCATTGAGCATTCTTCTTGACGGGAAAGATGTATCTTTAGAGATACGTCGTCCGAGGATTACGCAATATGTCTCCGATGTTTCTAAGATTAAAGGGGTAAGGCAGGTATTGGTTAAAATGCAAAGAGAACTTGGGAAAAAGGGTGATTGCGTTTTAGAGGGCAGGGATATCGGTACGGTAGTTTTTCCTAATGCCGAAAAAAAGTTTTTTATTGATGCCTCTGCCGAGGTGCGCGTAAACCGGCGTTTTAAAGAATTAAAAGGGTTGAACCAGAATGTGGCGGAAGTGGATGTGGCTAAAGATCTTTCTAACCGTGATAAGATCGATTCTACCCGCGAGGTTTCTCCTTTACGTAAAGCGGAAGATGCAATTTATATCGATACCACGGAACTTTCCATCGAAGGCGTGGTAGAAAAGATGCTGGAGTTGTGCAAATAAATGGACAGATCGCTACTGAGAAATTTTTCTATTATCGCCCATATTGACCATGGTAAATCCACTTTGGCTGACCGGATATTGGAATTAACCGGAGCCGTGGATATTCGGCATAAGGGGGATCAGCTTCTTGATGATATGGAACTGGAAAAGGAACGCGGCATTACCATAAAAGCTTCGATGGTCAGGTTGAATTATTTTTCCAAGAAGTTTAATAAAGAATATATCTTAAACCTGATTGATACCCCGGGACATGTGGATTTTACGTATGAAGTTTCTAAATCTTTAGCTGCTTGCGAAGGGGCGATACTGGTGGTGGATGCCGGTCAGGGTATCGAAGCGCAAACCGTAGGTAATTACTAT
>JAQTRA010000021.1 GCA_028712045.1 Candidatus Omnitrophota bacterium
GAAGTAATTATTATTATGCCCAAGTATAAATGTATCTCTGACAGTAAATTTAAAATTAAGAGAGTGTCCAAAGATATATCCAGCGCAATGGTCGGCAATAAAATAAAAGTTTATTTTATTGAGCATGATTTTTATTTTAACCGCAATGATTTGTATGTCGAAAAAGGCAATGATTATCAGGATAACCTGGAAAGATTCGCGTATTTCTGCCGCCGTGGGCTAGACCTCTTAAAAGAAATAAATTTTGCAGCTGATATTTTACATTTGCACGACTGGCAGGCGAGCCTGGCGGCGGTTTATTTGAAGAATTTATATATTCACCAGGCTTTTTATTCCAAGATGAAAGTAATTTTGACTATTCATAACATTGGTTATCAGGGCCTTTTTCCTAAAGAGCAGTTTAATAAATTAGGGCTGGATCCGGATCTTTATAATATTGACGGATTGGAATTTTACAACCAAATAAATTTATTAAAAGGCGGGATTATTTTTTCAGATTTTATCAATACGGTCAGCCCGACTTACGCTTCAGAGATCCAAAGTAAAGAGTTTGGTTTTGGTTTGGAAGGCTTATTAAAAGAGCGCAAGGATTCTTTAAGCGGCATATTAAATGGCCTGGATTATTCTATTTGGGATCCGATGATGGATAAGTTTATCAGCCAGAATTTTTCCGCTGCTGACTTTGCTAATAAGGCTGATGATAAAGCTGATTTGCAGAAAATTTGCGGCCTGCCGGTTAATCCTGAGCTTCCGGTATTAGGTATTGTTTCGCGCTTGGCCCAACAGAAAGGCCTGGATATACTCGCCGAGGGTTTAGATGAGATATGTAAAATGGGGGCGCAGCTGGTTATTTTGGGGACGGGTGATTTAAAATACCATCAGATTCTGGAAAAAATGATGAAAAAGTACCCTCAGGTAATTTCTTTAAATCTGAGGTTTGACGATTGCTTAGCGCATAAAATTTACGCCGGCAGTGATATTTTTTTGATGCCTTCAAGTTACGAGCCTTGCGGCTTGGGCCAGTTGATCAGTTTGCGTTATGGGACACTTCCGCTTGTTTTTAAGACCGGCGGCTTAGCGGATACGATTAATAAACATAATGGTTTTATTTTTTCAAAATATACCAAGGATGCTTTGCTTAAATGTATTAAGCAGGCTTTGGTAACTTTTAAAGATAAAGCGAAGTGGAATGCCCTGGTTAAGAATGCCATGGAATGTAATTTTTCCTGGGAAGCTTCAGCTAAGCGTTACAGTCAATTATATGCCAAAGCAAAATCAGCCTAAAATAGTCATCGGAATTACCGGTAGTTTTGGCTGCGGTAAAAGTACCGTTGCTAGGATGTTTAAAACCGCAGCCGCTGAACTTATTGACGCGGATAAAGTTGCGCATGAGGCTCTGCGCCAGGGCGGAGCAGTTTACAGGAAAATCGTAAGTTTTTTTGGCAAAGGCATACTTAAGGGAGATAAAAATATCGACCGCGCAAAATTAGCCGGAATTGTATTTATTAACAGCCTGGCTTTAAAGAAACTTAATCGCCTGGTGCATCCGCTGGTAATCAAAGAAATTCTTCGGCGGATCAAGTATTCTCAGAAGAAGATGGTTATTCTGGATGCGCCGCTGATTATCGAGTCAGGGTTAAGGCCGTGGGTTGATAAATTGGTGGTGGTTACCGTTAAACCCGGACAGCAGTTTAGCCGGACTAAATCACGCTGTTTAAATAAAGTTGAGGTAAGCGCCAGGATAAAATCTCAGATTTCGCAGGCCGCTAAAGCGCGTTTTGCGGATTTTATCATAGATAACAGTGGTTTGATGAATGAAACCCGGAAACAAGTTTCCGAAATAAGGAGGATGTTGTGGAAAAGTTAGATATAAAAAATCTTAAAGATATGAAGATCACCGAGTTGAATAAACTGGCCAAAGAGTTGAATGCTAACGGGACCAGTGGTTTAAAAAAACAGGATTTAATTTTTAAAATACTCCAGGCTCAGGCGGAAAAAGAGGGGTTGATGTTTGGGGAAGGTGTTCTAGAGATTCTTTCCGAAGGATTTGGTTTTTTGCGCAGCCCAAACTATAATTATCTGCCCTGCCCGGATGATATTTATATTTCGCCGTCACAGATCAGGAAATTTGAGTTGCGTACCGGCGATACTGTCAGCGGACAGATCCGTCCGCCAAAAGAGGGAGAGAAATATTTTGCCCTGCTTAAGGTGGAAGCGGTGAATTTTGAGAATCCTGAGGATGTGAAGGAAAAGGTGCTTTTTGATAACCTTACTCCGGTATATCCGCGCCAGCCGTTTAACTTAGAGACTAAGCCGGATGAAGTATCGATGCGGATTATGAGCTTACTCACTCCTATCGGCAAGGGGCAGCGTGGTTTAATTGTTGCCCAACCGTATAGTGGCAAGACAGTCCTGTTGCAGAAAATTGCTAATGCGATTACCAGTAATAATCCCGATGTAATTATGATTGTCCTGCTTATTGATGAGCGTCCGGAAGAAGTTACAGATATGCAACGCAATGTTAAAGGCGAGGTTATTTCATCAACATTTGATGAGCCGCCGGAGCGCCACGTTCAGGTTGCGGAGATTGTCCTGGAGAAAGCTAAGCGGTTAGTTGAGCATAAGCGCGATGTGGTGATCCTGCTGGATAGTATTACCCGTCTGGCGCGTGCTTATAACTCGGTAATCCCGCATAGCGGCAAAGTTCTTTCCGGTGGTATTGATTCCAATGCCCTGCAAAAGCCGAAAAGGTTTTTCGGTGCCGCCCGGGCCGTGGATGAGGGTGGAAGTTTGACCATTATTGCTACGGCATTAGTGGATACGGGAAGCAGGATGGATGAAGTTATTTTTGAAGAGTTTAAAGGTACGGGTAATATGGAATCCCAGCTGGACCGCAATCTATTCCAGCGCAGGATTTATCCGGCAATCGACATTAAGCGGTCGAATACCCGCCATGAAGAGTTGCTGGTTAAACCGGATGTTTTACAGAAAACCTGGATTTTAAGAAAGGTGTTAAATGAGTTAAATAACGTAGAAGCGATGGAGCTGTTGATTGAGAAGTTAAGTAAAACTAAGAATAACGAAGAATTTTTAAACAGTATGAACCAGAAATAATAAACACCCCGCGCTAATTGGAATTGCGCGGGTGTGTTTAGGCAAACTAAGGAGGAGTAAGATGAAAGAAAAGACACATCCCAATTACAAAGAAAGTACGATTATTTGCGCTTGTGGTGAAACAGTGCACACCCGTTCAACTAAACCGAGTATCCGGGTTGAGATCTGCTCAAAATGCCACCCATTTTTTACCGGAAAGCAGAAATTAGTAGATTCTGCCGGGCGCGTGGATAAGTTTGTGAAGAAATATAGTAAAAAATAATATGTTTGAGCAGTTAGAAAAGTTAGTTGGGCGTTATCAGGAACTTGAGCAACTTTTAGGTTCTCAGGAACAGATTACTGACCGCAAGCTTTATAACCAGCTGGCTAAGGAGCTTTCCGATATCCGTCCGGTGGTTGTTTTGTTTGGCCAGTATAAGAATCTGGTTAAAGAAACTAAAGAACTTGAGGCTATTTTATCGCAAAAGCACGATAAAGATTTTATCGAGCTGGCTAAAAATGAACTTAAAGATTTAGCACTAGCGAAAACCGAAACTGAGCTTAAGCTTAAAAAGCTTTTAACCGGAGAAGATAAAGACGCCGGCCGGGATGCGATTGTTGAGATCAGGCAGGGCACCGGCGGAGATGAGGCCGGGCTTTTTGCTGCGGATCTTTACCGGATGTATACAAAATATGCCGCTAATAAAGGTTGGCAGATTGAGTCTATGTCGGGTAGTGTTAATGAAGCCGGCGGGATTAAAGAAATTATTTTTAGCGTTAAAGGCCGCGATGCTTTTCGCCGGCTTAAATTTGAAAGCGGAGTGCATCGTGTGCAGCGAGTGCCGACTACTGAATCGCAGGGGCGTATTCATACTTCCACTGCGACAGTAGCAGTTTTAGTCGAGCCGCAGGAAGTCGACCTGGTTATTGAGCCGAAAGATTTAAGAGTAGATACTTATCGCTCCAGCGGCCCAGGAGGCCAGCATATGCAAAAAACAGATTCCGCGGTCAGGCTTACGCATATTCCTACCGGCACAGTAGTTGCCTGCCAGGATGAGCGTTCGCAGATTAAGAATAAAGCCAAAGCCATGAGAATCCTGCGCGCGCGTATTTTAGAAGCTATGCTGGAAGCAGAAACTAAAAGATTATCCAGTGCCAGAAAAATTCAGATTGGCACCGGAGACCGTAGTGAAAAGATCCGTACTTATAATTTTCCTGACCGCCGGGTTACGGATCATCGGATTAATTTTACTACCCACCAGTTAGAGGCAGTTTTAGAAGGGCAAATGGATGAGCTCTCGGATGCTTTGTTAAAAGCAGAAGAAGATAAGAAAAATGAATGAAGCTGAGTTAGTTTTAACCCATGTTTTAAATTGTGACAGGTTGTCTTTATATCTTAACAAAGACAGTAGCCTGCCGGAAGCTAAGGCTCAGGAAGTTTCTTCGGTATTAAAACGCAGAATGCTTGGGGAACCGGTGCAGTATATTTTAGGTTCTACTGAATTTATGGGCCTGAATTTTAAGGTGGATAAGCGCGTGTTAATTCCCCGGCCGGAAACAGAGATTTTAGTTACAAGCGTGATAGAAGAACTAAAGAATGTAAAAAATCCCCGGGTTTTAGATATCGGTACCGGCTCAGGGTGCATTGCTGTATCTGTGGCTAAGAATATTTTGTTTAGCCAGGTAACCGCAGTGGATATTTCATTTGAGGCCTTAGAGGTTGCGAAAGAAAATACAAAGTTAAATCAGATTCCGGTTGGCCAGATTAAATTTATTCAAAGTGATTTATTTTTAAACTTAAATAATCAGAAATTTGATGGTATTATCAGCAATCCTCCTTATGTTTCAACTCAAGAATTAAGCGGCCTGGCCGTTGAACTTTCTTTTGAGCCAGCTCTGGCTTTAGAAGCAGGTTCTGATGGATTAGATTTTTATCGGCGTATAATTATTCAGGCAGATAGCTATTTAAACTCAGGTGGTTTTTTGGCCTTTGAAGTGGGTATGGGCCAGGCGGTTAAAGTCGGAGATTTAATTCTGGCGCAAGAGAAGTTTGATTTTATCCGGATAATTAAAGATTATAATGATATTCAACGCGTAATTATAGCCAAGAAAAGGATTTAGAAAATGGATAAGCTGATTATTGAAGGCGGTGTAAAATTAAAAGGGGAAGTGACTGTTTCCGGAGCAAAAAATGCGGTATTGCCGATTCTGGCAGCTACTTTGTTAACGGATGAGCCCTGTGTAATTAAAAACGTCCCTAATTTACGTGATTCCAACAGCATGCTTAAAATCCTGCGTTCATTAGGGAAAATCGTGGAATTTGATAAAGGCAGAGTTACCGTTGGCGCGGGTAAAACTACCAGCCATATCGCCGAATATAAATTAGTTTCGACAATGCGCGCATCTTTTTGTGTTCTGGGCCCGCTTTTAGGTAAACTAAAAAAAGCCAAAGTTTCTCTGCCCGGAGGTTGTGTTATCGGAGTCCGGCCCGTGGATTTGCATTTAAAAGGAATCAAGGCTTTGGGGGCCAAAATTAATATTGATGCTGGTTATGTAGAAGCTAAGGCGGATCGTTTACGCGGCGCTTATATTTATCTGGGCGGAGTTTACGGATCATCTGTTTTGGCCACGGATAATGTAATGATGGCGGCAGTTTTAGCCCAGGGTAAGACGATCATTGAATCCGCTGCTTGTGAGCCGGAAGTAGTGGATTTAGCAGAGTTTTTAATTAAAATGGGAGCAAAAATTAAGGGGCAGGGTACTCCGACTATTGAAATAGAAGGTGTAAAGAGTCTGCGGGGAGCCACGCATACGATTATTCCGGATCGTATTGAGGCCGGGACATTAATCTTGGCTAGCCTGATTACCGGAGGTGATATATTAATTAAAAATGTGCAATATCATCATCTCGGGTCGTTAATTGATAAGTTAAAAGAAGCCGGCGCGCATATTTCCCTGACTGAGGGGTCTTTGCAGGTCAAAGGCAACAAAAGGCTGAAAGCGGTAAATATTACCACGCTTCCTTATCCTGGTTTTCCCACCGATATGCAGGCGCAGATGATGGCCTTGATGTGTGTTACCCGGGGGATCAGCGTAATTACGGAAAAGATTTATCCGGATCGGTTTATGCATGTTGCTGAGCTTAACCGTATGGGCGCACATATTCAAAGAGAGGGGCCGCATGCTATTGTTGAAGGAATAAAAGGTTTATCCGGAGCCCCGGTGATGGCATCGGATCTGCGTGCTTCTGCTTGTTTAGTCTTAGCCGGTCTGGCTGCCCGCGGGAAAACTTCAATATCCAGGATCTATCACTTAGAGCGGGGTTATGAATTTATTGAGCAGAAATTGATTAACTTAGGCGCAAAAGTATGGAGAGAAAAAGAATGATCTTAATGATTGATAATTACGATTCTTTTACTTATAACCTGGTGCAATATTTAGGAGAACTTGGGCAAGATGTTAAGGTTTTTCGTAATGATGCTTTAACGCTTGCCCAGATTAAAAAACTTAACCCGGAAAAGATCGTTATTTCTCCGGGACCGGGCAGGCCGGAGAATGCCGGGATATCTTGTGAAGTAATTAAAGAGTTCGCCGGAAAGATCCATATTCTGGGGGTCTGCCTTGGGCATCAGGCAATTGGATATGTTTTTGGGGGTAAAATTGTCCAGGCTAAGAAATTAATGCACGGTAAAACTTCAAAGATTTACCATAATAAAAAAGATATCTTTAAGGGTATTGCGAATCCTTTTCTGGCTACGCGTTATCACTCTTTGTTAGTGGATAGAAAAACCTTGCCGGGTTGTTTAGAGGTAATTGCCGAGACTGCCGATAAAGAAATAATGGGGCTAAAACATAAAACCTTACCTGTTTGGGGAGTGCAGTTTCATCCGGAGTCCATACTTACCAAAAGCGGTAAACAGATATTGGATAATTTTATTAAAATAAAATGATTAAGGATTTAATCAGCCAGTTAATAACCAAAAAAGATTTAACCGAGCCTCAGATGCAGCAGGTAATGCAGGAGATCTTAAGCGGGTCAACACCTACTGCTGATATCGTTACTTTTCTGACTTCATTAAACGCTAAGGGTGAAACAGTTGCGGAATTAACCGCGGCAGTTAAAGTAATGCTTAAGTATGTGGATCCGATTATAGTGGATAAGCCGAATATTTTAGATACTTGCGGCACCGGAGGAGATAAAAAAGGAACTTTTAATATTTCGACGATTACCGCTTTGGTTGCCAGCGGCTCCGGGGTTACGGTGGCTAAACATGGCAATCGTTCTGTCTCAAGTGCCTGTGGAAGCGCGGATATTTTAGAGGCTTTAGGCGTTAATATTAATATGGATAAGGTAAAAATTAAGCAATGCCTGGAAGAAATCGGGATTGCTTTTTTATTTGCGCCAAATCTGCATTTAGCCATGAAACATGTTATGCCGGCAAGAAAGCAGATTGCGCAAAAAACCATGTTTAATATCTTAGGGCCGTTAATTAATCCGGCCCGGGCAACTAATCAGTTAATCGGTGTTTATGCGTTAGAGTGGACGAATAGGTTAGCGCAAGTTTTACATAATTTAGGCACGCAACATGTTTTAGTCGTGCATGGCGCAGATGGCTTAGATGAAGTAACCACTACGGGTAAGACATTTGTTTCCGAGGTAATTGGCGGAGTTTTAAAAGATTATGAAATTACGCCTGAGGATTTCGGTTTAAGCCGGGCTAAGCCGGCTGACCTAAACGGCGGGGAAGTAGCCGAGAATGTAAAAATCGCCCTGGATATTTTAGCCGGGAGAAAAGGAAGCAAGCGGGATATTGTTTTATTTAATGCGGGTTGCGCGATTTATGCCGCCAATAAAGCTGAGGATATCAGCGCCGGGATAAAATTAGCAACTAAAGCAATTGATTCCGGGGAAGCTTTGAAAAAACTGGAGTTATTAAAGGAGTATTCAAAATAAGATGGCCAAGGTTGATATTTTAAAAGAAATTATCGCTAAGAAAAAAGAAAGAATTATTTTAGCTAAACAACTCTTAAGCGAAGAGGAGCTCAAGGCAAAATTAATTGGCTTGCCCGCGACGCGGCCATTTAAAGAAGCAATCAGTAAGCCCCGGCAAATTTCGCTTATTGCGGAGATTAAACAAGCTTCGCCTTCAAAAGGAGTCATTCGCCAGAATTTTAATTTGCCGGAGATTGCTTCTGCCTATGGCGCTGCCGGGGTCCAGGCAGTTTCAGTTTTAACCGAAGAAGATTATTTTGCAGGTTCTCCGGCTTATCTTGCCCAGGTAAAAGAGATCATCGCTGCTCCGGTATTAAGGAAAGATTTCATCTTAGAGGCTTATCAGGTTTATGAATCGCGTTATCTGGGTGCGGATGCGATTTTATTAATTGCCGATCTGTTAACTAAGGATAAACTTGTTGAATTTATGCAGATTGCTGATTTGCTGGGCTTAGATTACATAGTGGAAGTCCACGATGAAAAAGAATTAAAAAAAGTTTTAACTTTAAAAGTCCCGGTGATCGGCATTAATAACCGTAATTTACGCACTCTGGAAGTTGATTTTAAAACTACGGAGAAGTTATTTACTTTAATTCCCCGGGATAAGATTGTGGTGGTAGAAAGCGGAATCAAGAACGCCCAGGATGTTTTATTTTTGAAAATACTCGGGGCCAGCAGCGTTTTAATCGGGACTGCTTTTATGGAAGCCGAAGATATCAAAAGAAAAGTGGAAGAGGTCATGGGTTGGTAAAAGTCAAAATTTGCGGGATTACTAATTTAGAGGATGCTTTAGCCGCTTTGTTTAATCAAGCTGATGCATTGGGTTTTGTTTTTTATAAAAAAAGCGCGCGTTATATCAGCCCGGGGACAGCCGGGAACATATCACGCATTTTACCCAAGAAAATTATCCGCGTAGGGGTTTTTGTTGATGAAAAAGAAAAGTTAGTCAAGAAAATCGCCCGGCAGTGCGGTTTGAATATGTTACAGTTCCACGGCGCAGAGTCGCCTGAATATTGCCAGAGATTCCAAGGATATAAAGTCATCAAGGCTTTCAGGATAGATAAAAAAATAGATTTAAATGCGATATCCAAATATAAAACTTTCGCCTATCTTTTTGATACTTACCAAAAGGATGAAATTGGCGGCACCGGTAAGAAATTTAACTGGAATTTGCTTAAACAAGTAGTTAAAATAAAGCAACCTGTATTTTTATCCGGTGGTTTAACTGCCAGTAATGTAAATGCGGCAATTAGATTATTAAAACCTGATTGGGTTGACGCTTCAAGCTCTTTAGAATTGTGCCCTGGTATGAAGGATCACAAGAAGATCCAGAAGTTTATTAATGTAGCAAAATCTATTTAATTTTAGCGGGTGGCGAGATATGAAAAAATGCCCATTTTGCGCTGAAGAGATCCAGGATGCCGCTTTGAAATGCAAGCATTGCGGTGAATTTTTAAAGAAAAGAAATAAAGCTTTGAGCTGTTTTCTGGGTTGCCTGATTGGCGGAGTGGTGTTTTTTATCTTAATTAATCTTTTTATTTACTTAACTTTTATCCTGTTAAGAGTAGTAATGCAAAAACTTGGGTTAGTAGGCGCTAATTTACCGCATTTTTACCTGCCTTTAAATTCATTTGACGTGCAGCTGATGTTTAAAGATTTAGGTGATGGGTTTCGCATGATTTGGGAGAATTTTAACCAGGGATCATTACAGAATTATCAAAGGATATATCCTTAAATGAAAAATAATCTGCCGGATAAATCTGGGCATTTTGGTAAATTTGGGGGGAGGTTTGTCCCGGAAACACTGGTTTATGCTTTGGATGAATTAGAAAAAGTATACTCTAAGCTTAAGCATGATAAAAAATTTCAAGGAGAGCTTGCTGATTATCTTAGTGATTACGCCGGCCGGCCAACGCCGTTATATCTGGCTAAGAATTTAAGTAAATATCTGGGTGTGAAAAAGATCTATTTAAAAAGAGAAGATCTTTTACATACCGGCGCGCATAAAATAAACAATACTTTAGGCCAGGTGCTCCTGGCAGTTAAAATGGGTAAACAGCGGATAATTGCTGAGACTGGCGCGGGCCAGCACGGAGTAGCTACGGCTACGGTGGCGGCTTTATTTGGTAAAAAGTGCGATGTCTATATGGGCACCGAAGATATTAAACGCCAGGGATTAAATGTTTTGCGCATGAAATTATTAGGCGCTAAAGTAATCCCGGTTAAAAGCGGAACTTGTACTTTGAAAGACGCGATGACCGAAGCTTTGCGTGATTGGGTAACCAATGTGGCCCATACGCATTATATTATCGGTACAGTTGCCGGGCCGCATCCCTATCCGGAAATGGTGCGTGATTTCCAGTCAATAATCGGTAAAGAAGCCAGGCAGCAGATTTTAAAGAAAGAGTCGCGCCTGCCGGATTATCTTTTAGCTTGCGTTGGCGGCGGTAGCAATGCTATGGGTTTATTCCATCCTTTTTTTAATGACCAGTCTGTGGCGATGATCGGCGTAGAAGCGGCAGGTTTAGGTTTGTCTTCAGGCAAGCATTCTGCCAGTTTAGTGAGCGGTGCGCCGGGAGTTTTACACGGGGCTAAATCCGACGTTTTAGAAGATAAATTTGGCCAGATTAAAAATGCGCACTCGATTGCGGCTGGCCTGGATTATCCGGGAGTAGGTCCGGAACATGCTTATTATCAAGAGATTAAACGGGCAACTTATGTTGCGGTTACTGATCAGGAAGCTTTAGAGGGTTTTAAATTGTTATCTGAAATTGAAGGGATTATTCCGGCCTTAGAATCCGCACACGCGATTGCTTATTTAAAGAAAGCCGGCAGGCGTATAAATAAAAATTCAACAGTTATCCTTTGCCTTTCCGGACGAGGAGATAAGGATTTACATGAATCGTATTGATCAGAAGTTTATCCAGTTAAGGAAAGAAAATAAAAAGGCTTTTATCGCTTTTATTACTGCGGGTTACCCTGATTTAACTACTACCGGTAAGCTTGTCCTGGAGCTTGAAAAAAAAGGAGTTGATCTTATTGAGTTAGGCGTGCCTTTTTCCGATCCTTTAGCTGATGGCCCCATGATCCAGGAAGCTTCGGCGCTTTCTCTTAAAAAGGGGACAAATTTAGCCAGGATCTTAGGCTTAGTAAAAAAATTACGCCTTGACACTAATTTGCCGATCTGCCTGATGACTTACTATAATCCTGTTTTTTGTTTTGGCGATCAGCGTTTTATTGACCAGGCAGCAGCCAGTGGAGTGGATGGGGTGATTATCCCGGATTTACCACCGGAAGAGGCGAGAGATTTTATTGGCTACGCAAATAAAAAAGGCTTAGCGAATATTTGTTTTATTGCTCCGACTAGTTCTTTGGCGCGGATAAAAAAAATATCCCGGGTAGCTAAAGGCTTTATTTACTATGTGTCTTTAACCGGCGTAACCGGAGCGCGTAAAACAATATCCGCAGATTTAAAAGATAAATTGACGGCGATCAAAAGAATTACTTCTAAGCCTGTTTGTGCCGGATTCGGCATCTCTGATGCTGCGCAGGTGCGAAAAGTGCAAAGTATCGCTGATGGAGTGATTATCGGCAGCGCGATTGTAAAAAAGATAAAAGAGAATATAGGCAGAAGTGATTTGGTTAAAAGAGTGGGTAATTTTGCGGAGCGGCTTAATGTATAAGAAAAGTAAGTTAGCTAATGGCTTAAGATTGATTACTAAACATATCGATGGAGTGCAGTCGCTTTCATTGGGTATTTGGATTAATATTGGCGGGCGCTTCGAATCACCTCAACAAAAGGGAATTTCGCATTTTTTAGAGCATCTGCTTTTTAAAGGTAGTAAAAAATATTCCTGTCGGGCAATTAAAGAGTCAATTGAAGGAGTAGGTGGCTCGTTAAACGGCTTTACTTCTGAAGAGCTTACTTGTTTTCTGGTTAAGATCCCCAGCCGCTATTTGCATTGCGCCTTTGATATTTTATCCGACATGGTGCTTAATCCGTTGATTAAGCCTGCGGATGTAGATAAAGAAAAAACAGTTATTTTAGAAGAACTTAAAATGTACCGGGATCTTCCGCAAAGTTATGTTTATGAATTACTGGATGAGTTGCTCTGGCCTGGGCAGCCTTTGGGAGCTCCGATAATTGGCACGGTTGAATCCTTAAAGGGCATGACCGGCGGCCTGATCCGGTCTTTTCAAAAAACGCATTATACGCCGGCGAATATTGTAATCAGCGCTGCCGGATCAGTGCAGCATGATTTATTAGCTGGGGAAGTTTCGGCTGTTTTTTCGAAACTAAGCTGCTCAGCAACCAATACATTCTCGCCAATTCAGG
>JAQTRA010000127.1 GCA_028712045.1 Candidatus Omnitrophota bacterium
GCGTACATCTTGGCCGGGATAACGCGGATCATTTTTATCTAAGGCCATCGGGGGGATATCGTAACTTCTCCTCCAGATCAGTACCTGCTTTTCAACATATTTTGCCGCGGTTTCAGATTTATTTAACCCCTGCAAAGCGCCATAATGCCTCTCATTAAGCCGCCAGGAATTATAAACCGGTATCCACATTAAATCCATTTCATCCAGGGTTAACCAGAGAGTGCGGATGGCTCTTTTTAAAACCGATGTATAAGCCAGGTCAAAAACAAAACCTTCCTGCTTAAGCACCTCACCTGCTTTTTGAGCCTCCTGCACACCTTTTTCAGAAAGATCAACATCTGTCCAGCCCGTAAAACGGTTTTCTTTATTCCAGATGCTTTCTCCGTGACGTAATAAAACCAGCTTTTTCATTTAATTCTCTCCTAAAATCAAAATTGAATGAAACAAAAAGATTTACTGTTGCAGGCATTCTTTAACGTAATTTATCGGAATAGCAAAATTCAGGTTCTGCGCCTGATCAATGCCGGAAGAAGTAATTCCAATAACCTGTCCGCGCATATTTATTAAAGCTCCTCCGCTTGAACCCGGAGAAATTGGGACACTGATCTGAATTTGTTTTACTCCGCCTTCATCACGTACCGCGCTGACTAAGCCATCTGATACTGTATTCTGCAGGCCTTTAGGATTACCAATAGCCACTACCCGCTCACCTACGGCTATTTGCTCTGAATCACCTAAAGGTAACGGCGTAGCGTTAACCGGAGTATTAATTTTAATTAAAGCAATATCCCGTACAGCATCAGTTTTTACAATACTGATATTGGTGATCAGCTCTTTTTCCTGAGCGAATTTTACGCCCAGGCCTTCCGCACCCTTGATTACATGATAATTTGTAACAATGGTCCCATCGGTACTGATCAGAAAACCACTGCCTAAACCACCTCCGCTATTACTGACCGTGGTAATCATAACTATTGCCGGACTGACAGTCTGGACTAACCCTTCAATTGACATGCTCATATTTGTCGCCGAGCTATCCGTTGCCAGGCTAGGGCTCTGAGGGACTTCAACCTTAGTCTTATCGGAAGAAGAAGTATCGCCATAAATCTTTTTCCAACGGGCTGCTTCATCAATTCTGCCGGACAGCACCGGAGCAGCCTGAACAATAAAATCAGTAGTAACAGGTTCCGAGGATTCCAAAACCTTGGCTTTAGACAGATCCGGGCCGGAAATTTCAATAATCTCCAGCCTGCCTATCTTTAAATTATCCGTACCTAAAATTTCTCCAGTTGTTGAATCGACAATTTTATCTTTTAATTTATAAATATCTAATACATCCTTCAGTTTTAAGCCTTCATTAGAACCCGCGCCGATATACACCAGCCCTTCTGTAACCTTAACAATACGCGTACTCCAGGGCAGGCTGTTAATCTTGGAAGAAAAATTCTTTACTGCATTAAAAACTGCATCTTTTATTGTCGGGCCATCACCCTGGCCGGTAGCAGTAACATTGCCGTTGGCCACTTCGCATAAACGCAAAGTTAAAACGTAATTATTGCCCGCAACTCTTTCCCCCGCCTCGCTTTTAAGTAAATTCGTGATGATAATATATTTAACCCCGTAAATATCCCCGATTTTAACCGCCTGAGCAGGGTTAACCCATTTAGAATTACTAAACTCAGCCTCCCGTAAAATAGCATTAATATCCTGGCGTTCAACAATATTAAATTTTCCGCTTTCCCGCAAAACATCAGTTAAAAGGCCGGTGACTAACCCTGAATCTGTCTTCTTTTCCGGCTGTTGCTTGCTGTTATCAATCTTAATATCCGCTTTATCCACGGAAATTGCCGTTGATGCTAGCAATTTATCTTCCGGAGGATTAAAAAGGCTGTCTTTTACTTTTAGGTTATTTTCAGATACAAAAACCGCGGCGGTAATTTTAAAATCTTTCTTAATCGTCTTGCTGATAGACTTCTGATCATAGGTGTAAGTTTTTTTCTCTTGCTGATCCTGGCCAAAAGCAAGTGCACCGCTTAAAATTAAAAAACCCAACCCAACTAAGAAAACTGCGATATTTTTTAACATAATTTTCTCTCCTATTCAGCATAACGGCAACGGGTAGCATACTTCTCGGCTTTGGTATTCATCGCTTTAACTTCATAATAATAATAAGCATTGTGCGGAATCAAAATTAGCTCCCAGTTGGTCTCATCGCCGGTAGGATAACCGTCTTTATCTTTAAAAATAGTCTGGATCTGCACACGTAAATCCTCGCCCAATTTATTAAATAGTTTAGCTTTCGCTACTAATCTGCCGTCTTCAGTCGATGACACTGCCTGGTCCGCCAATAACAGTTGCTTATTTAAGCCCCTGCTTAGATAAACAAAGGTTTCCGTCTCCTCATAAAACTGAGATGCTTTCTTAGGCTTAATCCCTTTAGCCGGGACTGACCAACAACCGGTGATGCCAACCGCCAAAACCAACAATAATATTTTTTTCCACATAGTGATCATCTCCTCATCAAAATTTATTGGTAAACAACACCAGTTTGCCCTACGCGCTTTACTTCATATTCGTTTTCCCAGATAACCTCTGAGGTCTCAGCATCAATAAGCTGAAATGACATGGATATATAATCTGACCGATCCCCATTATTGGCTTTACTTAAACCCATTAATTCACCGGTAAGGTAAAAATCAACTCCTTTGAGATCCTCTTGCTTACTTGAGCCGACCAAGCCATCGCGCTTAGCTTGCCTTTCCTTTAAAATATCATCCATCCGGTCACGGGCAAGAAAAGTAATTTTTCCCATGGCATTTTGATTAAGTTCAATGCGGATCTTCTTAGTAAAAATATCTTTATTAATTATAAAACGCGTTGAATTTTTAACAGGCAGGAGCGCGACTTTAGGCGGCGCACCCTGGACTCTTAATATTTGCGGAACCTCTAATATGGAAGCCGCCATATTTCTAGAAACCGTGCGGATATCCGTAGATTCTATTCCGGTGCCGCCTAATCCGTCATCCTGGTCAGGCTGGATAGTTTTAGTATAAGAAGTTTCTAAGGTTG
>JAQTRA010000128.1 GCA_028712045.1 Candidatus Omnitrophota bacterium
TAAAGCTTTTCAGGATAAAATAAGCCTGACTAATGATAAAGAAAGAGAAGCCAAGGGAGTTGAATTACAGGCTAAGGTAAAAGCTTTCCAGGAGTACGATACTCAGAAGCAGGGAGAATTACGTAAAGATCAAGATACAAAAATGAAAGAGATTTTAAAAGATATCGAGGAAGCAGTGAAGAAATATTCTGAAAAAGAAGGGTATACCTTGGTATTTAATGACCGCGTTTTAGTTTATCAGACCAAGAGTATGGAAATTACCAATCAGATTATTGAGATTTTAAATAAAGCAGGAAAATAATAAGCCAAGAGTTAATTAGATGAATAAAACCCTTAAAGAAATAGCCAAGCTCATTGATGGTAAGGTAGTTGGCGATGGGGATATTCTGATTACTGGTGCTTCAGGAATTAGGGAGGCTGGCCAAGGTGATATTACTTTCCTGGCAAACTCTAAATATGCGCCGCTTATGGCTAAAACGCGGGCTTCAGCAATTATTACTTCTGAGGACGTGCAAAATACCAATAAGCCTTTAATTGTAACTGAAAATCCTTCACTGGCCTTTGCCAAAATTATATCGCTGATTATCCCGGATGATTCTTGTCATCCTAAGGGAGTAGATTATACCGTAGTTATGGGCAAGAATGTGACTTTGGGTAAAGATGTGGCTATCGGTGCCTATGCGGTTATCGGTGATAATGTAAGCATTGGAGATAATTCAGTAATCTACGCGGGTTGTTTTATCGGCCATCATACTAAAATTGGCAGTAAAACATTAATTTATCCGCATGTTTCCATTCGCGAACGGATTACTATAGGCAACCGCGTGATTATTCATTCTGGGACAGTCCTAGGTTCGGATGGGTTTGGGTTTGTTGCGGTCAAAGGTGTACATCATAAAATACCTCAGGTTGGGACGGTTGAGATTGCTGATGATGTGGAGATCGGAGCTAATGTTACCGTTGACCGGGCACGTTATGATCGGACAGTTATTGGCCGCGGAACAAAAATCGATAATCTTGTGCAGATTGGGCATAATGTGATTATTGGCGAGAATTGCCTTATTGTCGCTCAGGTGGGTATAGCCGGAAGCACATTTGTTGGCAATAATGTAACTCTAGCCGGGCAAGTGGGGCTAGTTGGGCATATTACGATTGGGGATAATGTTATTGTGACTGGGCAATCAGGAGTAAGTAAAGATGTTCCAGCCAATACCATGGTTTCCGGATATCCGGCGCGGCCTTTTATGACCACGCAAAGGCTAAACGCCAGCCTGCAAAATCTACCTAAATTATTTGATTTGGTTAGAGAACTCAAGAAAAAAATTGAGGATCTCGAAGCTAAATTAAAAAATAAATAATGGAAAAACAGAAGACAATACTAAAAGCGGTTACGCTTAGCGGCGTAGGCATTCATACGGGCAATAAGGTTAATTTGACTCTTAAGCCTGCTGCGGCTGATTCCGGGATAACTTTTATTCACACGGATATCGAAGGCGCTCCTAAAACCAAAGCTCATGTGCAGTCATTATTCTCGGCACCTTTAGGCAGTGGCTCAAAATTCAGCCGGCGCTCTTCAATTGGCAGCTCGGATGTCCAGGTGCAGACTGTAGAACACCTGATGGCGACATTATCCAGCCTGGGTATTGATAACCTTGACGTCGAAATAGATAATAATGAAGTTTGCGGATTAGATGGTTCGGCTGCGAATTTTGTGGAAGCAATTGAAAAAGTAGGTATCCAGGTGCAGGAAAAAGAGCGTTATTGTTTTGCGGTTAAAGAACCTATCTGCATACAGGAGGGGGCTTCCTCAATTACAATTTTACCGGATAAAGAATTTAAAATTTCGTATACTTTAGATTATAACCATCCGTTAATTGAGCCGCAATTTTTAGAAATAATAGTTAATGCCCAGTCTTTTAAAACTGCGATTTCTCCGGCGCGTACTTTTTGCCTGGAGAGTGAAGCACGCCAATTGCAGGATCAGGGTTTAGGTTTAGGAGCAAATTATGATAATACTCTGGTGGTCGGCAGCCACGGAGTAATTAAAAATAAACTCAGGTTCAAAGATGAGTTTGTCCGGCATAAGATTTTAGACTTAATCGGAGATCTTTATCTGGCGGGTTGCCCGATTAAGGGGCATGTGATCGCCCTAAGAAGCGGCCACTCTTTGAATTTGAAGGTGGCTCAGAAAATATATGAACAAAAAACAAAAACACAAGGAGCGAATACTATGGATGGTGTTTTAGACGTTAATGAAATTATGAAGATTATTCCGCACCGTGAACCATTTTTGTTTGTGGACCGGATAACTCATCTGGAAAAAGGTAAGCGCGCGGTGGGCATTAAAAACGTAACCATCAATGATTATTTTTTTAAAGGCCATTTTCCGGGCCGTCCGGTTATGCCGGGGGTAATTATCGTTGAAGCCATGGCCCAGGTGGGTGGGGTAATGATGTTGGCTTCGGAAGAAAACAAAGGAAAACTCGCTTTCTTTTTATCCATTGATAATGTAAAATTCCGTAAGCCGGTAGTTCCCGGTGACCAGTTAGTCCTTGAGGTTGAAGCAATCAAAGTAAAGTCCAAAACCGCACAGGTAAGAGGCAGGGCATTAGTTGACGGCAAAGTCGTGACCGAAGCAGATTTTGTCTGCGCCCTGGTGAGTGGTTAAATATGCAGATACATTCCAGCGCAATAGTTTCGAAAAAAGCAAAATTAGCCGATAGCGTCAGCGTCGGCCCATTTAGCATTATTTCTGACGATGTAACTATTGGTGCCGAAACAAAAATCGGGGCGCATTGTGTAATCGAAGGCAATACTTCTATCGGCCAGGGGTGCGAAATTTTTACCGGAGCGGTAATCGGCAGCCGGCCGCAAGACCTTAAGTTTAAAGGCGAAAAAGTATTTCTTAAGATCGGCAATAATAATATTATCCGTGAATATTGCACGCTTAATCCCGGCACGCATGAAAATGGCCAGACAGTTTTAGGCGATGATAACCTGCTGATGGCTTATTCTCATATTGCGCATGATTGTGTAGTG
>JAQTRA010000129.1 GCA_028712045.1 Candidatus Omnitrophota bacterium
GTGTCAATGCCGCATTCCGGCTCTTTTGCCATAAGCAGGTTGGGTTTAACCAATACTTTTGACTGCGGTTTAATATAATGCGTTATCCCGCCAAGTTCATTTACGGCTTTTCTGACCGCGACTTCCACCAGATCCCGCTCGTAGGCAGGGCATTTTATAATACTTACCTGTGAACTCATTTAAAAATTAAAAAACCTCCGGGCGTTTTCCGTAGTCACGCGCTCCACTTCCTCTATTTTTAAACCTTTGAGGCCGGCGACAGCTTCAGCAAGCAACCTGACATGCGCAGGTTCATTCCTTTTTCCCCTGAAGCCTTCAGGAGACAAATAAGGCGCGTCAGTTTCAAGCAACAGGCTTTCAATCGGCGTTAATTTGACTATATCCCTTAAATCTTGCGCTTTTTTGTATGTAATATTACAGGTAAACGAGATAAGAAAACCTAAATCCAAACACTCTTTTAAAAAAAGGCTGTCCCCTGAAAAACAATGCACTACTGCTTTAACCGGCATCATATCTTTTAAGGCCTTTAAAGTATCAGCCTGGGCATCCCTGGTATGTATAACCAAAGGAAGGCCCAACTCTTTTGCCAGTGTTAACTGTGAAAGAAATAACGGTAGCTGGTTCTCCTTTTTAGAGAATTGCTTGAAGTAATCCAGGCCAATTTCACCAATCGCTACAACTTTCTGATTTTTAGCCAGATTTTTAATCTTCGCAAGCGTTTCAGGAGTAATACTATCGGCTTCGTGGGGATGAATTCCGACTGTGGCGTATATTGACGCATATTTCCGGGATAACTCTAAGGAACCTTCAGAGCCTTTCAGGCTTGAGCCGATATTAACAATATACTCAATCCCCCGCTCTTTGGCGCGCTGTATTACCTCATCTCTGTCTTGATCATATTCAGGAAAATCTAAATGGCAGTGAGTATCGACTAGCATAAATTATTTGGTCTCAATACGGGGGAATAAAGGAGCGCCTTTTTTTATTAAATCAGAACCTATCTGCTCATTAATTAAAGCTGATGTGCGCGGCATAAACGCCGATAATTCATCGCTTACTTTTCTGATCACCTCAACTAACAGGCGGATAAATATTTCAAGCTCCTTATCCTTCTTTTCTTTCGCTAAATTCCAGGGCTTAGTCTCTTCAACATACTTATTCGCCAGATTAATCAACTCCCAGATTTTCTCAAGGGCTAAACTAAAATCAAAACTTTCGATTAATGGGGCGCATGCCGCCTGATGCAGGCCCTGAATTGACTTCTTGATCAATTCTTCGCTATCGTTAAGTTTAATTTTATAGATATCTAAAGCAGGAATATTTCCATTGTAATACTTTTCAATCATCGTAAGAGTACGATAAACTAAATTCCCCAGATCATTCGCCAGGTCACCGTTAAATCTTTTTATAATCGCCTCTTCCGAGAAGTTCCCGTCCAGGCCAAAAGGCACGTCGCGCAGGATAAAATACCTGTAAACATCCAGGCCGAATTTATCGACCATATCAACGGGATTAATTACATTCCCCTTTGACTTAGACATCTTATCCTGATTTAACATCCACCAACCGTGGGCGAATATTGTCTTTGGCTGCTCAATTCCTAAGGCATGCAGGATTATCGGCCAGTAAACCGCGTGCTGCCTCAAAATATCCTTACCGATCAGATGCAGGTCAGCCGGCCACCATTTTGAATTATACTTATCCTTATCATCAAACTCACCCACCGCACTGATATAATTAATTAAAGCGTCAAACCAGACATAAGTAACGTGGCCCGGGCTAAACGGTAAAGGAATTCCCCAACCTAACCTTTCTTTGGGCCGGGAGATACAAAGATCAGTTAACTTATTAAGCTTTAGAAAACTTAAAACTTCATTGCGCCTCATTGAGGGTAGAATAAATTTAGTATTTGCCGGGTCTTCAATATATTTGATCAGCCAATCCTGGTATTTGGTTAGTTTAAAAAAATAATTAGTCTCAGTTATTTTTTCAACCGGCCTTTTACAATCAGGACATACTCCGCCTATGACTTGTGACTCCAGCCAAAATGTTTCACAAGGCGTGCAATATAAACCTTCATATTTACCTTCGTAAATATCCCCCTTTTTATAGAGAATATCTAAAACTTTTTGCACTGTTTTAATATGCCGCTCTTCGGTGGTCCGGATAAAATCATTGTAAGAAATATCCAACGACTTCCACAGGCCCTTAAACTGCTCAGCGGTTTTATCCGCGAAGACCTGCGGGCTTAATTTCGCGCTATCCGCGGCACGCTGGATCTTTTGCCCGTGCTCGTCAGTTCCGGTAAGAAACCAGATATTCTCACCGCCTAGAGCCTTGCGCAGATACCGTGAAAGCGTATCAGCCGCGATCGTAGTATAGGAATGCCCGATATGCGGAGAGGCATTCACATAATAAAGCGGGGTAGTTATGTAAAATTTATTTACCATGTACTTTATCCTTATAACTTACCGTAATCCATGTGCCGTCTTCAAGCTGAACCGAGACATTCCGGCTAAACACATTCACAGCCATAACCTTGCCTTTTCCCTGAGTTATAGTAATATGCTCTCCTTCACGGGGAAGGCCCTTAGAAAGCAACTTATAACTTTCATATTCATAAGAAAGGCAGCACATCAGCCTTCCGCAGATCCCTGAAATCTTCGGAGGATTCAAAGGAAGCCCCTCTTCCTTCGCCATTTTAATTGTAACTGGTTCAAAATCTTTCAGAAACTTCGCGCAACAGAGTTCTCTTCCGCAGGGGCCAAAGCCGCCGAATAACCTGGCTTCATCGCGTACGCCGATCTGCCTCAATTCAATCCTTGCCTTAAAAATCTTCGCTAAGTCCTTTACCAAATTCCTGAAATCAACCCTGCCGTTAGCTGTAAAATAAAATACGATCTTTGAGCGGTCAAAAGAATACTCGGCCTGGACCAGTTTCATATCCAGCTTATGCTCGTCTATTTTCTTAACACAGGAGGTAAAAACCTCTTTTGCCTTTACGCGGTTATCCTCGATCTGCCTGATATCCGCATCC
>JAQTRA010000130.1 GCA_028712045.1 Candidatus Omnitrophota bacterium
ATATTGGAGTTGATCCTTACGGGATTAAAATCATGCTGCCTAAAACTTCAGCATTTTTAATCCACTTAAACTCAATATCAAATATCGCCGCTAATATCATCAAACAAGAGATGCTGGCTTTGGGAGCCGAGGCGGCTTTAGCCAAAAAGGCACTCAGCGGAAAAATTAAAAAAACTGATTGCCTTTTAATTGGCCGCTTAGACCAATTAAAAGCTTTGATAAGTAAACTAAAAATCCAGCCTTTGGGTTTAAAAAAACTGGCTGAGGAGCTTGATGAAAATATTAAAAACTATACTTTAGATGATTTTACTTTAAAAATAGGCAGATATTCTTTAAAACTAAAAGAGAGAACACGGATCATGGGAATAATTAATCTTACCCCGGATTCTTTTAGCCAAGACGGCTTATATAATACTAAATCAAAAGACTACAGCCAGCTGGCTTTATTAAAGGCGCAGCAGATGCTTAAAGAAGGTGCAGACATTATTGACTTAGGAGGCCAATCCAGCCGGCCCGGAGCAAAAAGCATAAGCGCAAAAGAAGAAATTTCACGGACTATTCCGATAGTAAAACTTTTAGCTAAAAAAATCAAAGCCCCGATTTCTATTGATACCAATAAAGCTGAAGTTGCCCAAGCTGCCTTAGACAACGGAGCCGGAATGTTAAATGATATTTCCGGGTTCCGAGACAGCCGCTTGATAAAAATTGCTGCCCAATATAACGCTGCCGTAGTAATCATGCATATGCTCGGCATACCCCTAAACATGCAGAAAAAAATCAGCTATAAGTCTCTGATTAATGATATAACTGTTTCCCTGGATCAAGCGATAAAACGCGCCGAAGCCGGCGGAATAAAATCAGATAAAATCGTTATTGATCCGGGAATAGGATTCGGCAAAACAACAGAAGATAATTTGGAAATCATAAAAAAATTAGCCGATTTCAAAATACTCGGAAAACCAATCCTCATCGGTACTTCCCGGAAATCATTTATCGGTAAAATTTTAAGAACAAACACACACAATAGAATACCCGGCACATTAGCTACCGGCATTATGGCCAGCCTTCACGGCGCCCAGATATTACGGGTCCATGATGTCTTAGAGGTTAAGCAGGCCATAAAAATCGTTCAAGCGATAAAAACTAACTATGCTTAATTTTATTCCGGAGTGGAGAATATTAACCGAAATTGTTATCCTTTGGTTTGTGATCTACCAAATTATGCTTTTTTTTGAAGGCACCCGCGCTTTACAGGTATTACGCGGCATAACTATTTTGGTGTTTGCTTTTTTTATTTTTCAGAAACTCGATTTTTTGGTCTTAAATTGGCTGTTAAAAAAGCTTTTCGGTATATCGGTTATCGCCGTATTAATTATTTTTCATCCGGAAATCCGGCAGGGGCTGGCGCAATTAGGCAAAAAGAAATTTTTTAAAAACAATTTAAACGAAGAAGAATTTGACCTGGCAATTAAGCAAATCGCCGAAGCTTGCGAAAACCTGGCAAAAAATAAGTTAGGCGGGTTAATCGCGATCAGAAAAAATGACGCTTTGGCTGCTTACATTCAAAGTGGAGAAATTATCGACTCGAAGATATCGGCGAATTTAATCCAGGCAATTTTTACCCCTAACAATCCACTACATGACGGAGGGTTAATAATCCAGCATGAACGCATTGCCGCCGCAGGATGCATTTTCCCTTTAACCACAAATCAAGAATTAAACCGGGTATTTGGAACCCGGCACCGTGCCGCGCTAGGCTTAAGTGAAGAAACCGACGCTATATTAATTGTTATTTCCGAAGAACGTTGCGATATATCCGTAATTTACCGTAAAAGATTTTACAAAGATTTAAGCAGGTTGGAATTAGAATCAAAGATTAAACAATTAGTTGAGATGGAAAATGAAGAATAAAAAGAAGATAAATGTTTTTTACCGCTTAACCCATTTGGTTACTTATCACCCCTGGATAAAAATTATTTCTTTAGCCCTGGCCATAATCGTCTGGTTTTATGTCAGAGGAGAGAACTACTAATCATGCCCAAACTAGGTGTAAACATTGATCACGTTGCCACTTTACGCCAGGCCCGGCGTGGTTTGACGCCTGATCCAGTATCCGCCGCTTTGCTCTGCGAAATTGCCGGAGCCGATAGCATTGTCGCCCACCTAAGGGAAGACCGCCGGCATATCCAGGACAAAGATATCAAGCTTCTTAGAAAAAAAATCAAAACTCGCCTTAACCTGGAAATGTCTATTGCCAGCAGCATAGTAAATATCGCTTGTAAGATCAAACCTTACCAGGCTACTTTAGTGCCAGAGAACCGAGAAGAATTAACCACTGAAGGAGGGCTAGATATTTTAGCTAACTCTAAGAAAATTACCGCGGCTGTAAATAAACTAGAAAAAGCCGGTATCTTTGTCAGTTTATTTATTGACCCTGATTTTAAGCAAATCACTGCCTCTAAAAATACCGGTGTTAAGATGATTGAATTGCACACCGGCAACTATGCCAACGCTAAAAATGTAAAAGAAAAGAAAATATTGCTTAATAAAATTAAGGCTGCGGTTGATTACGCTAAAGCTAAAGGATTAAAAGTTTTCGCCGGCCATGGGTTAGATTATCAAAACGTTTTACCGATAGCCAAAATTCCCGGCATTGAAGAACTTAATATCGGTTATTCAATTATTTGTCAAGCGCTGTATACAGGTTTACCCAAAGCAGTTGCGCAGATGCGGGAGTTAATAAACTAATGTTAATCAATACCGGAGTTGATATTACTGAAGTAAGGCGGATTCGGCTGGCTGTCGAAAAATGGGGAGATGATTTCCTGAACCGGATTTTTACCCAAGCTGAATTAAAAAACGCTAAAACTAAAGCTAGTTTTTATCAGCATCTAGCCGGAAGGTTTGCGGCTAAAGAAGCAATTTTTAAAGCCGCCGGAGATAACCAGCTTTCCTGGCAGGATATTCAAATAGATAACGACAAAGAAGGCAAGCCGGTTTGCCTGTTTCTAAATGGCCGGGGTAAAAATATAA
>JAQTRA010000131.1 GCA_028712045.1 Candidatus Omnitrophota bacterium
TATAAATTTTAATAAGTATGTAAATTCTAACACCCCGCGTTTATAGGAATTACGCGGGTGTGCCCTTTTGGGCGAGGAGAAAAATGGAAATAACCAAAATTAAACGTAAAGTGCGCCTTAAAAAACCTTATTTAATTGTCGCCTGGCCGGGGATGGGCGATGTGGCTTACCGGGCGGCGCACTATCTTAGGGAATATTTAAAAGCTGAAGAACTGGCCAGCATCGAGGCCGAAGGGTTTTTTTATCATACCGGCAGCGTAATTCAGTCAGGAATTTTAGAAACCCCGCAATTGCCGTCTAGCAAATTTTATTTTTGGAAAAATAAAACCGGAAAAAACGACCTGATCATATTTTTAAGCGACGCTCAGCCGGATTTGTCTAAAGCGGATCAGTATTCCCAGGAGATTTTGGCGATAGCTAAAAAATTTAATGTGGATACCGTGGTAAGTTTTGCTTCCATGCCGCAGGCAACTGACCACACCCAGGCATCGCAGGTTTGGTTTGCCGCCACTGATCAAAAAACCAAAGAAAGCCTTAAGAAATTTAATTTTACCGCGTTGGCCGATGGCCAGATCAGCGGAATGAATGGTTTGTTCCTGGGCATGGCTAAAAAAGCCGGATTAAAAGGTTTTTGTTTGCTCGGCGATATTCCTCTGTATACCATTCAAATTGAAAATCCCAAAGCTTCCGCCGCGGTGTTAGAGGGTTTAGGAAAAATATTGAATATCCCGATAGACGCGCAGCCGTTAAAAGAACAGGCTAAGGTTATGGAAAATGAAATTAATAAGCTTCTGGATTATCTGAAATTAGGCACCCCCGGCCAATCTGCTCCGATTGGCGAAGAGGAAGTAGAGTTAATCAAGAAAACCCTGGGCCAGCTGACTAAACTTCCGATTTCGATTAAAGAAAAAATTGAAAAACTTTTTGAAGAAAGCAAAGCAAATATTGCTAAAGCCAATGAGTTAAAAATAGAGTTGGATAATTGGAATGTTTATAAAGAGTATGAAGACAGGTTCCTCGACCTTTTCCGGAAAAATAAAGATAAAGGAAATTAGAATAGCTTTAAGCCGTAGCGGAGGTTTAAACCTCCGCTACGGTAAATGATAATAAATAATAATGACTGAGCAAAAAATAAAAGTAGTTTTATTTGATTTAGGCAGGGTTTTAATAGATTTTGACCATAAGCGGGCGGCCGAAAGAATCTCCGGGTTTTGCGATAAAAGCCCTGTTGAGATCTACAATTTGTTCTTTGAATCTCCGGCTACGCTGGCTTTTGAGGAAGGCAAGATTCCGCCAAAGGAATTTTACCAAAAAGTTAAAGAGATGCTAAATTTAAAGCTGAGCTATGATTCATTTGTCCCGATCTGGAATGATATATTCTTTTTAAGTATAGAAAACCGCTCGGTATATCAGCTGGTAAATTCTTTGCGGGCTAATTACAAAACCGCCATGCTTTCGAATATAAATTTTTTGCATTATGAGTATTTAAAAGCGCGTTTTCCGGTTTTTGGGGTTTTTGATCATATTTTTCTTTCTTTTGAAATGGGCTTATCCAAGCCAAATAAAGAAATCTATAAAAAAGTCCTGCAAACCCTGCAGATTTGCCCGGACGAGGTGTTCTATATTGATGACCGCAAGGAGTTAGTCGCTAGTGCCGCAAGCCTGGGTATTCCGGGGCACCATTATTTAAATTCCCAGCAACTAATTTGCGATTTAAAAGACGCCGGAGTGCTTTAAAAAATCAGTTTTACCGACGAGAAAATAAGCAACCAAAATTCCTGCCTTTTGGCAAAAATCACTTGACATTAACAACATATTGTGGTAAAAAATTAGTATAGATACAATATTTTGCACAAAAAATACCGGAGATTGGATAAACCAAGTTGGAAAAAATTGGATAGATTACTAAGGGCTCATTTAAATCAATAAAGCGAGCCCTTTTTTTATTGATTCCACACTAAATTATGAAAATAGTAGGGTTAACTTACGATTTAAAGACAGATTATAAGTTTAAAAAGGATGATCCGGCCGATGCTAACGCGGAATTTGACCATCCGGATACAATTGATGTTATTGCCGAGGCAATTGCGGCCAACGGGTTTAAAGTAAAAAAAATCGGCAATGCGACTAATCTTCTGGAAAAGATTGATAATTTAGGGGTAGATATTGTTTTTAATATTTCCGAGGGGCTTACCGGCAGAAATCGCGAATCGCAAGTGCCGATTTTACTGGAGATGGCCGGAGTGCCTTTTGTTGGCGCTGACGCTTTAACCTTAGGCCTGACTCTGGATAAGGTAATGGCCAAAAAGATTTTTATTGCCGAGCATATTCCGACGCCAAAGTTTTTTGAGGTCAGCTCGGTAGATTTATTATCCGATATTGATCATTGTAAATATCCGCTGATTGTTAAACCGCGGTTTGAGGGTTCATCAAAAGGTTTAAGTGAAAATTCCCGGGTTGAGAATTTTGAGGGGCTTAAACAGCAGGTGGAATTTATTACTAAAACTTATAAGCAACCGGCTTTAATTGAAGAGTTTATTTCCGGCCAGGAGTTTACCGTGGCCATCGTCGGCAATGAAGCACCGGAAGTTATGCCGGTGGTCCAGATAAAAATTGACGGCAAATTAAAATTAAATGATAAATTTTATACTTTTGCCCGGATTACTTCGGACCGGCTGGAGTATGTTTGCCCGGCGAAAATAACCCATGAGTTAAGGGATAAACTTAACGAGTTGGCTTTAAAAGTTTACCGCAGCGTGGAGTGCCGGGATTTTGGCCGGGTAGATTTCCGGGTGGATAATAACGGCGCCGCTTATGTTTTAGAGATTAACCCTTTGCCTTCTTTGTCCACCGAAGACGTCTTTATGCTTTTGGCTAAAAATATCGGGATTACTTACGAACAGATGATTGGTAAGATCCTGGGCTGTGCCCTTAAAAGGAACGGTTTAAATTAATGAAAGTTGCCTTAACTTATAATTTAAAGAAAAAAGACGCCTCCAAACCGGCAGATTATTT
>JAQTRA010000132.1 GCA_028712045.1 Candidatus Omnitrophota bacterium
TTTCAGAAGGACAGAAAGTACGCATTAAGGATATTATTATTCAGGGTAATTCTTCTTTTGCCAGCGGCCGTATTTTAAAACTGCTTAAAACTAAACGCGCCTGGTTTTTTAATGCCGGTGTTTTAAAAGAAGATGTGCTGGCCGAAGACATGGAGCGGATAAAATCATTTTATCAGCGTGAAGGCTTTACGGATGTCGTGGTAAATTATGAAGTTAAGCCCGACGAGAAAAAGACATATTTGTTGTATATCACGATTAAGATCAATGAGGGTAAAAAATATCTGGTTGGTTCGGTGATTATCAACGGCAATAAAGATATTACGGAAAAAGAAATTTTAAGCCGCTTAACGGATTGTATTCCCGGTAAGGTGTTCAGCCAGGAAGCAATGAAAAAAGATATTACCAGTGTGCAAGGCACTTATTTTGACCGGGGTTATATTTCCGCGCAGGTTCAGGATTCAACTATCGTGAATTCCGATAGCGGCCGCGTGGATATAACTTATTTAATTACTGAAAATCAGGTGGCATATGTTGACAAAATTAAGATCCGCGGCAATATTAAAACCAGAGATGTGGTTATCCGCAGAGAACTAAGGATCCATCCCGGTGACAAATTTGACGGCGAAAAGTTGCGCCGCAGCAAAGAAAGGCTGACAAATTTAGGGTTCTTTGAAGATGTAAGTTATGATACTGAAGAAACTAACACTACCGATAAAAAGAATTTGTTAGTGGATGTTAAAGAAACCAAAACCGGGGCATTCAGTTTTGGCGGCGGCTATAGCACGGTTGATCAGTTTGTAGGTTTTGTTGAGGTTGAGCAGAAAAATTTTGACTGGAAAAACTGGCCTTATTTTACCGGAGCCGGGCAGAATTTGAAGGTGCGCGCTTCGATCGGAAACTTAAGCGATGGTTTCGAATTGAGTTTTACTGAACCCTGGATGTTTGGTTATCCGGTTGCTTTTGGTTTTGATCTTTACCGGCGTACGCATTCAAGAGATACGGATTCAGGTTATGCCTACGATGAAAAGGTCACCGGAGGTGATTTGCGTTTAGGTAAGGAACTATCCGAGTATTTAAGGGGCGACATGACCTATCGTTTAGACCAAATAGATATTAGTAATCTTGCGGATAATTCTTCTCAGGATTTAAATGACGAGGCAGCAGAGAGCCCTTATTTAGTCAGCGTCTTTACTCCCAGCTTAAGTTATGATTCAAGAGATAATGTTTTTGATACCCGAAAAGGTAATCTAATTACCGGATCACTTGATTTTGCCGGCGGCCCGCTGGGAGGGAATAAAAATTACTGGAAATTTTTCGGGCGAGCTTCGCATTATTTCCCCATGCCCCGTGGTGCTGTGCTGGAAATAAGAGGTAGATTAGGTTTGGGGCAGCCTTATAGCAGTACCGAAAAATTGCCTATTTCGGAAAGGTTCTTTGCCGGTGGTGCTTATACGATCAGAGGCTATGAAGAAAGAAAAGTAGGCCCGGTTGATAGTGCTGGAGATCCTCTGGGTGGCGCATCCATGGTCGTGGGTAATATTGAATATACTTATCCTTTATTTAGTTTCTTAAAAGTAGCAGCTTTTTATGATGTCGGTAATGTTTGGGAGAAATTAGGGGATATATTCTCTAACAAAGACGCTAATAACGTTCAGAATTCCGGGGGATTTAAATCCGGCATCGGTTTAGGTTTGCGCATTAAAACTCCGATCGGCCCGATCATGTTGGATTACGGTTTACCGATGGATCCTGAGTCAGGAAAATCCAGCAGGAGTAAGAGCGGTAGGTTCCATTTTAGTGCCAGCCACGGTTTCTAATAAAAATTATTAACCAACACCCCGCGCTTATAAGGAATTGCGCGGGTGCGCCCACGTGGGCAGGGAGGAAATAGAAATGAAAAAAGTAATAGTGGTGTTATGGGGGGTGGCTTTTTCTTTAACTTTACTTATGGGCCAGGCACAGGCCGCGGATAAATTCGGCTATATTGATTTAAGCCGGACATTTAGTGAATATAACCGGACTAAAGCGTATGATAAATCATTAAGCGACAAAGAAAAATCTTATACCGATGAACGTGATAAAAAAGTTGCCGAACTTAAAGCTCTTCAGGATAAAATAAGCCTGCTTAATGATAAAGAAAGAGAAGCCAAGGGAGTTGAATTGCAGGCTAAGGTCAAAGCTTTCCAGGAGTATGATACTCAGAAGCAGGGAGAATTACGTAAAGATCAGGATACGAAAATGAAAGAGATCTTAAAGGATATCGAGGAAGCAGTGAAAAAATATTCCGAGAAAGAAGGCTATACCTTGGTATTTAATGACCGCGTTTTAGTTTATCAGACCAAGAGCATGGAAATTACCAATCAGATTATTGAGATTTTAAATAAAGCAGGAAAATAATAAACCAAGAGTTAATCAGATGAACAAAACCCTTAAAGAAATAGCTAAGCTGATTGATGGCAAGGTAGTTGGCGATGGGGATATTCTGATTACTGGTGCTTCAGGAATTAGGGAGGCTGGCCAAGGTGATATTACTTTCCTGGCAAACTCTAAATATGCGCCGCTTATGGCTAAAACGCGGGCCTCAGCAATTATTACTTCTGAGGACGTGCAAAATACCAATAAGCCTTTAATTGTAACTGAAAATCCTTCTCTGGCCTTTGCCAAAATTATATCGCTGATTATCCCGGATGATTCTTGTCATCCTGAGGGGGTAGATTATACCGTAGTTATGGGCAAGAATGTGACTTTGGGTAAAGATGTGGCTATCGGTGCCTATGCGGTTATCGGCGATAATGTAAGCATTGGAGACAATTCAGTAATTTATGCGGGTTGTTTTATCGGCCATCATTCTAAAATTGGCAGTAAAACATTAATTTATCCGCATGTTTCTATCCGCGAGCGGATTACTATCGGCAGCCGCGTGATTATTCATTCCGGGGCAGTAATTGGCTCGGATGGGTTTGGGTTTGTTGCGGTCAAAGGTGTACATCATAAAATACCTCAG
>JAQTRA010000133.1 GCA_028712045.1 Candidatus Omnitrophota bacterium
CCTTCCGTTTGCATATTTACCAAAACGCGGGCCCAATACTAAGATCCCGGCCAAGGCTGCCCATCCGCCAACTGAATGCACAACTGATGAACCGGCAAAATCAAACATACCCTTTAGTTGAAGCCAACCCCCTCCCCAGATCCAATGCCCTACTATGGGATAAATGAACATAGCCATGAGAAAAGAAAAGACTATAAATGATTTATACTTGATACGTTCGGCTACCGCCCCTGAAACAATGGTAGCTGCTGTACCGCAGAAAACCAGTTGGAAGAAGAATTTAGCCCACATTGGAACTCCGGTCCAGGAAAGCGCTGAATATACACCTTTGTAAGCTTCGCCTGTTGCAGGTGAATTGTCTAACCCGCTGGCAAAGAAAAGCCCCTTTAGCCCAATCAAAGCATTTCCATCTCCAAACATAAGCCCCCAGCCTATAAGTAAAAAACCAAAAGAAGATACTGCGAAAACAACAAAATTCTTAGAAAGAATATTCACGCAGTTTTTAGAACGCGCGAATCCGGATTCAACCATGGCAAAACCCAGGTTCATAAAAAACACCAGCTTAGCGGTAATCAAGACCCAGATTGTATCAATAATTACCTTCATATCCATAACTGCCTCCTTAGAAATTAATATCCAATTGAAATGTAATCGTGTCGGTTAAATTACGGTTATTGTAAATATCATACGCAAGGATCGCTGAAATATCTCTGGTAAAATTCCAGGAAAAACCGGCATTTAAGGCCCCGTAAGCAGACTGGGTGCCCTGATAATCAACGCAAAACCATAGTTTATCGCTTATCTCAGTCATTACCCTTTCCCAGGCAATCATCGGGCCGGCGTTATCCCGCAGCGCATTCTTATCCCGAAGCAATCTTCCATTGCCAACAAAATAACCTCCGGAGACTCTACCTAAATTAACCTTACCTATATTAACTGTCTTAGCAATCCTACCATACCAGACATTGTTATTAGTTCTATTAGCCCTTGTGCCCATATCATATGCACCAATTGCAACAGCAGGCATATTTTTAAAATAAGCATCCTCAGGCACTCCAAATTTAAAGTGAAAATACCAAGGAGTAGAGTCATAAAAAGAACCCAAACCTTTTTTATAATCAAAGCCGGTTTCGGCCATAACCTTTCCTAATGGAGCCCATAATTTACCAAGAAGATTCTCCTCCGGTTTATCCGATAATAAACTAAAGGTTAGACCCCAATCCTGCAAAACATAAAGATGTTGATCATAATTATCCGCATTAGTGCCTTTGCTGGTTGTAGGGGCATAAAGATCATAACCAAAGTGTATCTTCTTATAAGGTTGAATATCTGTTGACGGAGCCCAAATAAGCGTTGAAGGTGTAGCGTATGCATTTGATAGAACAAAGGTGCAGAAAACTGCTAAAATCAATCCAATCCGTTTCACTGCTCTCTCCTTTCCAATAAAAAAGCGCCCCTTAAAATCCATCTTGGATTAAAAAAGACGCCTGCGTCCTTAACTCTATATCCCCGGGCTTGTCTGAAGGGCCGGTGCCGCTTTCTGCGACAAAAAAAGCGCTCTATTATCAATAGAACGCCCGTGTTAAATTTTACACCTCAATGTGCCTTACACTAATACAAGTAAATGAAACCTGAAACTGGTAACTAAATTTTATCCAGGTGCCTTTGCGACTTAACCCTGATTTTCTGCAGCATCTTTACTATGCTAACATGTGATACGCCCATACGCTTGCCTATATCCCTGGTAGTAAGACCCAGGCTAAAATACGTCAGCAACTTTTTTTCCCTGGGATTAAAACCATTATTGACAATGCTTTGGGCTAAAAATTTGTTATGCAGATCCTCCCGGCAATCTTCAGAGGCCCAGGATTCACCAAGAATATCCCCCACCGTTGTATTCTCATCCATGCTTAAGGCCGCATCAATACTGACAATATTAGGACGCTCATTAACCTTTCGGATATAGTTCTTCAGGTGGAAATAACAACCCTGTAAGACATAACTATCTGTTTTATCGCTAAGCTTGCCTCTCAAGAAATTATTCCAAAGATGAAATGATGCCTCCTGATAAAGGTCATCATGGTTAAATGAACGGTAACGTCCATTTAACCGGTAGGCGATCCTTTTTATGGTTGGCGATAACTTTTGATGTAACTCTTCAAAACTCATATTTTAATCCTCATGTTACCCCGCGCTAACAGGTATTGCTTTGGTGTGCGCTACGTAGCGCAATTGCGTGAGTGTCCACAAGCGGTGGAAAAACAAAAGACGTCCTTCCCCTTGTTAGGGTAAAAGACGCCTCTGTCTTTAAAAAAATACAGCCCTTTTTAGAAGCATACTTGCTTTAAAAAGGGCAACTTTGTCCTTAAAAATAGAAAAACCCCGAAACAATCTGGGGCTTCTTTACCAACTTGACATCTCTGTCACTTCAAAGTTTACCACTTTATCTTTTCTTGTCAAGTTTTATTTTAATGAGCACTTGACTTATGGAACGAAGTGAACATAAGTCAATGTGCGAATTAATCCTCGCAGTTGCAAGTAAATTCCTTAGGAATTTACGAAGCGGTTAACTGCGAGGGTCTTCCGCTACAATAATGATTATTGCAATCCGCGGATTTTAGCTTATAATTAATGAATATAACGGAGGCTAAAATGTTAAAGATCCTGCGCAATAAGAAAACTGCGAAAAAAGTATGGATTGTCCTTGCCATCATAATCATCCCTGCCTTTACCCTTTGGGGATTTGGCAGCTCAAGCCGCAGCCGGCAAGAGAATGCGCCTGCTGGAAAGATATTTGGTAAAAGCGTCTCCAGCCAGGAATTTAAAAAAGCCCTGGCCGCCGCCAGAACCGCTGCTATCTTACAGTTCGGGGATAACTTTCCTAAAGTTGAGAAATACCTGAACTTGGAATCGCAGGCATGGGAAAGATTGATACTTTTGCAGGAGGCGAAAAATCGCAAGCTGGATATAACTGATCAGGAGGTTGTTGAT
>JAQTRA010000022.1 GCA_028712045.1 Candidatus Omnitrophota bacterium
TCGACGCCCAAATCAGCTCAGATAATGATAATACTTTAAGAGATGTCGTGGGCGCCCAAGAAGATTTCTCAGATAAAATAAATTTAAAAGGCATAGAAATAGATGTTAAAGCTCTAATTAAAAAAGCCATTGAAAGGTATAACCGGTATGAATTAAGGCATCATCGCCGGGCGGGCAGGATAACGCCTTTAAAGGAGTTCTTGCTTATTCAATTATTAATCGAAAATAAGTCTTTTGAGGAAGTAAGGGTTATGGCGGAAAAACAATTTGGCCATAAATTTAATACTAAGCAAAATATGAGCGCTACAGCCTGGAGTGTGGTGGAAAAATTAGAAACTAAAGTTAAATATAATTCACTTAAACCATTTTTTGATTTTAAAAAAGTAGAAGAAAAAATGGGTGTTCCGGGACTATTTGGGAAGATATCGCTAAGGTATAATATTAAAAATTCGAATAAAGTTGTTTCTTCCAGCCCAATTTATTTCCGGGGATTACAGCCAGTAAAACACTTTGATTCCCAGGCTCCGCCTTTAGTATATATTTTTGCTTTTCAACCTGCTTCGAAACTGAATTCCCCAGCGGTAATGGTAAGCTCACCGGTAAGCAACATAGTTTCATCTGAAGTTAAATCTCGCGGTAAATTAAGCTCCATTTTAAGTTCTGTTATTAAAGGCAAGAACTCCCGGCAAAGAACAAAGGCTTTAGTCGGTATGTTGTCTACTAACTTTTCAGTGGATCATTTTGTAACTTGGCCTTTAAAGTTTTATTTAAGCAGCGCGGTTTACTGGTTTGGCAGTATCGAAGCCTGTATTCTCTTAACTCCGGTAATTTTCTTTTTTCTCGGTGGAATCATCCGGTTATTTTTATTCGCCGGTTATAAGTTAATCTGGCGCGATAGCGTTCATCTGACTAAAATTGGCCTGGCAGTAACATTTTTCCCTGAAATCGGCAATCTAGCGCCGATCACTTATGTTTTGAGTAATCTGGCGAAAGATCGATTAGCGGAAGTAATATATTTCACCAAGGATGTGAATAAAATCTCAGAGCTTATTGAAATTAGCGTTTTAAAATACACCCATGCATCTAACCGGGAGATTAAGGCGGTAGTAACACATTCTCTTTCTTTAGCTGAGAAGATTTACTACCATCAGGATAAAAGGCTGAAAGATTATAATTACCGCAGGTTTAAGATCAGGGGGACAAAAGACTATAGCCTTAAGAGGGTATTTAATCTGATTAAGCGGCAGGATTTAACCGATATGTTGCCCACGGGTTTAAAACTGAAAGGCTGGTTATTTAAAAAGGTATTTAATATTAACCTGCCGGGTTATAAAAAAGGAACCCGTCCGATTTTAATTATTGAAACAGATAGAGAACGCAAAATATTTAAAGATCGGCTGCTGCAAACCAATACTTGCGAAGAGTTTTTATCCAGGATTTATTATTTTGATATCAGTAAATTTTCCGCAGAGTTGCCCAGGGCTAAAAAAGGCGGCCTCAGGCCTGATTTTAACCTGGATGTTTTTATCCGGCCGATGTTTTTATCCGGCAGTTCTCCGCTAATATACAACAATGCCCGGGTTCCTCAGCTTCCTGCTTCCAAAAGAAGAATTCTGCATATATATGAAAACATGATTTTTACTCAAGAAAGAATCAGCCAGGCTTTAAACCTTTTAAGCTCATTAAGGGTTGAGTCTTACCGGCAAACCGGGTTACCGGCGGATAAAAATACAGAGTATGCGGCTGTTTTAAAAGAGTTAAAAACAATTTTAGGTAAAATGAGAGGCACTAAAAATAAGATTACCGAGGCCAATGAAATAACCCTGATGCGCCAGGAAATAGATTTAATGTTAAAGAGCTTAAAAGATGGCCTGACCGAAGGGCTTTTTGATAGCGCATGCTTAGCTATGGATTTGCTTGAGGCCAGAAAAGAGCGCTTAAGCGTAAAAATGAAGTCTATTGAAGAAAAGGCAAAAAAAGTAATAACGCAGCTTATTTTATTAGAGCCGCAAATTCCTTATGATCGCCAGTTGGCTAAAAGTAAAACGAGCATTGTTATTTCTAGTGAGCCAGCGTTAAAAGCTGATATTGGCCAAGAGGTTACCTATAAATTTTATAGTGTGGATAAAAGGTTCCAAGATAAGATTAAAGAAGAGTTAGGCAAATTAGTAAAAAATTCTTTGCATATCGCTGTAGTAAAAGTATTTTATGGAGACCATAAACCTGCCTGGCTTCCCCAGAGCCGCGAAGACTTAATTGAATGGTTATCTGAATATTATCCCCGGGATAATACTTTTAATCTGAAAGAAGAGCGTCAATTAAGGGCAATTTATTACAGTGTAATGCGGCGGACCCAGTTTAATGTTTTTATAAATGATGAGATTACTGCTAGATTCTGTACTATTAAAGTAATAGAGCGCCAGGATAAAAAGATCAAGGTAGAGGTTGAAAACCTTGCTTCCAGCCCAATAGGCCCCAAGATACTAGTTTTTGAATTATTGAATGTTTTAAAGTCGATAAGATCTAAAAGTGCGAAAGCGATATTCTTAGCAGAATCAAATGTTCTCGCAGATATAGCAAAAGAAGTGGGGCTAAGTGAGATTAAGATTGATGAAGAAATTAAGCGTGTTTGTCAGGTATTAGAGCAAAAGTTTAATATGTTTTTAAGTTTTGAAGATATCAAAAAGATATATTTGGCTGCTCAAATGCTGCATAATCCAGAGTTGGTTACCAGGAGGAATATCCAGGCTGTTTCCGGTTGTATGAACGAAATTTATAATAGCGTTTCACCGGAAAAAGCAGGAGAGCCGGAAACATTAGTGCCTTTAGCGGAATTAGTGGATGAATACGATGAAATTTCCAGGTCAGGATGGGAAAACAACGGCAAAGGCACCTATGCTGTAATTTATCGGGATTACAGAGTGCACATCGCTGAGATTATAGGCCGGGGTAAGAATATACTTTCAAATGGCTGCGGCACTGGTGAATTAGAGGAATTATTAATTGCCCGCGGTAACCAAGTAACCGGCTTAGATGTTTCTCCGGGGATGGTTAATGCTTTTAAATTAAGATGCCCCTTGGCGCAAGCATTGGTAGCCAATGCCAGTACTGATTTAGCCGGGCTTTTTGATAAAAAAGTTTTTGATGTGATAATCTTCCCGGAATCAATCGGCCATATGGATATCCCGGTTGTTTTAAAAGAATCTCACCGTTTATTAAAAGAAGGCGGCAGGTTAATAATTACAACTTATGAGCCGTCAGATATGCTAAATAACCGGCTATTTAAAAGCTACCGGCGGTTATCTCCTTCGGTATTAGCGAAAATGGCTGAAGATGCCCAGTTTAAAATTATTAAAAAAGAAACAATGGATTTTGAGGAAGCTGAGGACCCCAGGTATTATATGCCGGGTAATGTTATTGTTATTGTTGGTTTAAAAGACAAAACTTTAGCATCATCCTCGCCAGTAAATAATGACCCGGAGCTTAACTATAATGTTTATTTTCACGGTACTTCAGTAGATAAATTTGTTTTGATACTAAAAGACGGGTTAATCCTGCCCAAAACTATCAGCAGTAAATACTCTAAACCGGTTGTTTATTTATCCAGCTTAGTCTATAACAAGCCGGGTTATTTTTCCAGTGGGGTATTGTTATATCTGAGCCGGATCAAACTTGCTGAGCAAAGAGTTAATTTTTTCAGAGATAGGGATGGTACCTATTTTGTATCTTATAATCCCATTCCCCTGGAATGTGTAGTAGACATAGAATATTATAAAGTAACCAAAGACCCGTTATTGCTTCGTAAAGTTGATGTCGCGGCAAAGGCCGCAGGGGTCCTCGATGATGCCGGTTATCAGAAAAATAGAATTTGGCTGAATGAAATTATCCTTGGTGAAAAAAGTTCTTCGCCGGTAATATCTCTAAAATTTTTCTCTTCTAGCCCGGTTACGAATATGATCGACCTGGAATTCGTGGCCAGGCGGCTTTTTGAATTGTCACGTAACTGGTATATAGTTGCCAAAGGGAATAAGGATCTTTTTGATTACCGCCGGCCGGATGAACATGTTATTGAGGGTGTGCTTAACGGATGTAAATTAATAAATTCGAATCTGGAAACAGTTTTTCAGGATATTAATCAATTTATTCTATTCTTGGCGGATCTGAATCTGGATATTGTCAAGCCTACCGGCGAAGATCGTTGCGGCAGAAATTTTAAAAATTACCAGGGTATCCGGGCAAGCATACCTAAAGATACTAAAAACAGGTTATTTGCCAGGTGGTTTGTCCGGAATTATAAAAAAAATAAGGGAGGAGAATACCCGTTTTTTATAGCTGCGGAGTGCTTTGTTAAATTAATTCATTTTCAGATTTTTGGTGAAGGTAATAAACGTACTGCCTGTCAGTTATTAAACCTCGTGCTGATAAATTTTGCCGGGCAGCAGTATGTTTTAAGCCAGGACAGCGTGCATAAGTATTTTAAGATGTGTGATGATATTGTAACTTATCGCAGCTGGTATGGTTATTTTACGCCAAAATCTGTATGGGAAAGAAAACTGGTGAAGCAATTCGCTACTTTTTTACTGCAAAATGCTCAGAAGGCCCGCGTTATCAGAGCATCATCTTCACCTTTAATGGCTCTTAAGTTCGAGCCCGAACCATTGGGCCGGGCTAAAGCTTGTTTGGATGGTTTCTGTTGTTTTTTTGAAAAAGAAAGGCGTTATCCTGAAATTGAATCTTTTCTGAAAACAAAGTATGGAATCGGCTGTAGTATAGCCAGGGAAGAAGTAATATTAACCCGATTGATGGCTGGTGACCGCGAGTCTGAGGTTAGCAAAAGATTTCCTTGCTGGCCGTTGCAGGTAATTTTTGATTATTCCCAGGCTTTAGGTATTACAATTGCTACCCAGTGTTCTGACTATCACTCTAGGCCGTCAAAGTGCGTTGAGTATTCATTTAAAGGTGAATTCGGCAATTGTCTTTACCGGCAATTTTTGTTAGGGATGACGGATTTTTCTTTACTTTTACCTAAAACTTCTATTTTGGCGGATAAAGTTGTGTTATCGCAAAAGGATTTAGGCAAGCTTGGCGGGGGAGTATATTTTTTGCCAGCCGCGTTTATGTTTTTCAAGGAACAAATAATACGGGAAAATAACAGTTCCCTGCCGCTTAAATTTATTTTTGTAAAAGATGATCAGGTGGTTTTGTCTGCTTCTTCCATGGTCAGAGAAACTGCAGATTCAAAAGCCATAACCCAGAATCTTAATGAAGTAGGTGATAAATGGTCTTCGGTAATTGAAGGATTAGGCAGGCATGATTCGATAAGAAAGCGCCCTAATAATCAAGTTAATCAGGCTTTTGCGGAAGGGTATAATTTTGTTCAAGCGCATAAAAATGATAAATTTGGCAGTAAATTCGGTAAAGGGGTAATAGCATTTACCAGTTTTCTAATTGAAATAAACCGGAAGGTATTGAAGGGTACGGCTGAATATAGATATTCTTCCAATGTTTTTTCAACCGGGGGTTTTAGTGGCATAGCGTTAGAAAAATTTTCCCGCTGGTTTATCAAGAACAACCAAAAAAATATTAATCCTTATTTATTCGCTGCCCGGTGTTATGTAAAAGTATTATATCTTAAACTATTTGAAGAAGGGAACCATCGCAGCGCATTCTTGTTATTAAATTTTGTATTGCTTCAGAGAGGTTTAGGGCGGTGTTTTATAACTACGAATAATGTTTCTGAATATTTTAATTTAGCCAACAAGATAGAGCTAAATCTTTCCAAGCATGATCCCCGGGTATTAGTTTCGGTTACTTTTTTTGTCAGACAAGCAATATATGCCCGGCGAGTCCGGAATTTTATAAAGAAGAACATTGTTGATCAAGATTCTCCGTTATCTTCTACGATGGAATCAGGAAAATTATCTTCCAGCCCAGTAGGATTTCCGGCTATTGAAAAAACAAGATTTTATAAGATTGATAATGCAGATTTTGTGGATGGTACAGAAAGCGGGTTTTGGTTTATTGAGAAGCCATTAAAGAATATCTGTACGGCTTGCGCGCTCATAGTATTTTTAGTTGAAGACGGAAGGATCTTTTTGGCGCATATCAGTCCTTATGTATTAGGAGAAGGTTTTAAAAATATGATCAAGGATTGGCAGAAGTACTTCTTTTTTGAAAGAGAAACTATTTTTAAGCCTACTACCAGGATAATGATAGCGCATCGAGACAATCATAGCCGGTTTGCTAAAGCGCTTAAAAATTTCCTGGTTTCCTGTGGTTTAATTCCAGAAAATATAAAAATAGATCCCGCGCGGCAAGGTGGGTACTTAAAAACAGAAACCACGGGAATTTTTATCTGGCCGGAAGAAAAAGCCATCCAGATCCATTATGCCATCTGGTCCGGGAGCAGTTATGAAGTTGAACGCGCTAATCAATACTCTTTATCTAAAGAATTTGTCCTTTTAAAGGGTTCATCTGGTTTGCCTAAGATAGCTTCTTCCGCGGTAAAAATGTTGCCGGATGATTATTTTACGGAAAAAATCAAAGAAGCAATTTCTTTAAGGGATTTTGCTGCTGTCCGGATTAGCCAGCCTCACCCTGTTCAAGATAGGTTAACTTATACTAAGATTACTTTTATGCTTCCCGGCAGGGATTTTATTGGTACTGAGCCGGAAAGTATTCCGGTTATAGAGCAACGTTTAAAAATTAACCCCGCACAATTAAAGATGCTTAACGAGATTATAGAAATAAATGGTATTCAGGCAGCCTTAGCGGGTTTTATTTTAGTATTTATTAAAAAACAAGAGCCATATTATGGAGTTTACAATAAACATCTCTTTTTAGATTTTGATCTGCTTGATGAATCCAGAAAAGAAGAACTTAGCCGTGTTCTTAAACAATTAATTAGCCAGCGAGAATATATGTTTGCTGGTTTGGGAAATTTAACTTTTGAATTATCGGATATCCGGGCTATACATCCATCCAGGCGTTCTGAGGAACTTCGTCAAGCCATGGCTAAGCTGGCAGAAGAGGCTTCGTTTATGGTCAGCTCTCCGCTAGGTAATGGCCAGAGGCTTATTGCGATAACCTCTGCCTTGAATTCAGAAAAACTTCGCCAGCAGATAGCTGAGAATAATCATGAGATTATTATTTGGATTCATCCGTTATTATTGGAAAACATATTAGATGATTATATCTCCTGGGCTTTTCAGGGCTTTCCTTATATAGAGTTAGCCCAGATAAAAGAAAATATATTCAGCCAATACCGGGAATTTATTTTTAGATTAGTTAGTTATCTTAAATCCTATCCTGCGCCAATATTTGTGGGAGTAGGAGATAGGCGTTACTCTAAAGATAAGATAAAATTAGAGGTGAAAAAAGACCTATTGCCAGAGGTGAATAGATTATTTGTAGAAGGTAATTTACAGGGAGTCTTGATCCCCACTTATTTTACTGATCCAGAGCCGGTGGATTTGGATACAATTGCTTATCCGGTTAACTTATCCACAAATTGGGAAAGGTTACAGTGGATATTAAAAGTTAATCTGGGCGTAGAAAAAATAGTTTTAGTCGGGGAAATGAATGAACCTGGAATAAATAATTCCCGGAGAGGATGTGTAATATCGGCAAAGGAAAATCTTGCTGATTTTAAGGTGGAGATAAGGGAGGCTTATACATTCCCTTACGCGGCTTTAAATATTATCGAGTCAGCTAGCTTCAGCTCTCCAGTGAGTAGAGCCGGCTCTTTGAATATCTCTAATTCTGTAAGTATGGAATATGAAACTTATAAAGATAGGATTACCGGTAAATCAAGATTTAGATTAAATATGTCTGTTTTAGGTAGATCTATCGGAAGCATATTCTTAGCTTTGGAAAAAGAGGGGATTGTTTTATATACTTGTTCGGATTTTAAAGTTGAAGAAGGAAAAAGACAAAGAGGTTATGGTTCAGTTATGTTGCCTGTTGCTTTTACTTATGCTCAGAAAGAAGCTAATAAATTAGGCTTATATCCTAAATGGGCATTTGTTTATTACCGGTTAAATATTAGGTATGATTATAGAGAAGTTCTGCCGATTATCAGTTTATTAGAAAAGTTAGGTTTTCGCACCTACAGTTATGAAAAAGATGATCCGTTAATAAATGATGAAGCTTTAATAAAGTTGAGGAATAATCTTACTGCTCCTTTGACTTTAGTCGAGATCGATCCTTGGTATATAGAATTAGATAAATTAAGTAAGTTGTTTTCTGCATCTTCTGAAAGCGGCATAAGCTCTCCAATTAATATCCAGGTAACTGGAATTCTAGGTGGAAAAAAAATATCCTTTAAAAATATATTAGATTCTAAGATGAGCATTGAATTGATTTTAGATAAAGAGCCCAGCGGGAAGGGGCAGGTTGATTTATTATACTCTATAGGTTTTAATGGTGAATTATTTAAAGGTAATCGGGTAAATGTGGTAATGGATTTAGAGCATCAGGAGATAAGTGTCCCGGTTATATACACGCTTAATAACAGAAAGACAGGCGCAGATAAGGGTATCGGATTAAGTGTCCTTGAATTCTTACGCTTAGAGGTTTTGCGTTTAGGGTATACGGTTCGTTTCGTTGACCTCCAAAATCGTAAATTAGCGCAAATGATTAAGGTATTTTTTACAGATTTAAGGCAGGCGGCGGAAAGAACTAAGGGTTATGACTCTGACGCTATTGTTTGGCGGGATTGGTTAAATTGCAATATTATTGGTAAGCCTAAAACAGAGATTACTCTTAGTTTTTCCAGTTCTCCGGCTGGATTGAAAGTAAAACACTCAACCATTGATGTTATGGATAACTGGTTTTTCCAATTTTTAAGGCTCAGATACGAAAGAAAAACATTAGAAACAGGCTATAAGAAGCTGGTTGCCGCATTAAATATGGCAGAAATGATTTATTGCCCGGAGGCTAAAGCTGAAACATTATCTACAATGGCCTTTATCCAGGCAATGTTCGGTAATCTTGAAGAAGCCCATAAAATCGCCGCGAAAATCGATGAGCCAGGATATCTTCCTTTAAGGTTTATTGAGGCTTTCCTAGAGTATAAGAAAGGGCTTATCCAGGAATGTTGGGAAAGAATCATTACTATTATAAATGACTCAAATAATGAGTTACATCAGCGCATAGAAGAGTTTGGTGTTTGCGTTATGGTTGAATTATTGATTAATTTAGAGCAAGATCACGGGCCAGCCAGCCTAAAGAAAGCAACCGCAGGGCTTTTGGAATCAGGTGTAGTAATGGGCAATGGCCTTATTGATAAGTATAGTTTAACGGTTTTGCTGGTTTTACAGAAACACTACAATAATTTTAACAACAAATCAGAAAATGAAAAAGGGGAGATTGCTATCTTTCTAGCCGAGCAGGTAATTTCTTCCTATGAACAGGGAAAATTAAGCCGAAAAGAAAATATTGATGCTTCGGAAAAAGAGGTTAATGATTTTGTTATTAATTCATTTTTAATGTTGAGCGAAGCTTATAAATCCCGGGAACAGCTTGATAAAGCCGAAAGCATATTGATGGAAGCTGCAAGGTATTTTCCTGATTCGTCTTTAATAAGCATACATCTGGTTTATCTTTATGTGGATTATGCGATCCGGGCAATTCTTAATCAGGAGGTAAGCTCGGCTAGGCAGTATTATGCCCAAGCCATGGATCCTCTGCTAGTTATTAAAACCAATAAAGATTTTAAAGAGCTTGAATTTTACCACGGAATTATTGAGCTTATGGGGGGCAATGCCACTCTGGCCAGGGATATTTTCCAAAAAACAGCTCTTTTGGCAACTCCTGAGGTATTATCCAAATTTTATATTACAGTGCATTCAGCACAATTGAGCAGTATATTTTTTAATATGCTCAGCGACCGAAATTTATCGAATGATGCGCGTTTTAATTTGGCCCGTATGTTGGCCATGGCTGCGCAAGATAATCTTAAGGATATGGCCGGTAAGTTAGTTAATTTAATTGATGAAAACTTCCGAGCTGCTGACTATGAACAGGCGGTAGATTTGGTAATTATGGCGGGAATTTTGGATAGTAAAAATAAAGAAATCCGCCGCAGAGAGGGAAAGATTAAACAATTTTTAGAGTTTCAGTTAAAAGCTCAGACTGCTTTTATGAAAGATAATTTGTATGAAACTGAACGGAATTTAAAATTAGCTTGTGGGCTTAGCCCGGAGGATGCGAATTTAAAAGAATGGCTTACGGAAACTACCCTTAAGTTGAATCAGGAGAAGTTGGCTAAGGAAGAAAGAAATAAGGCATTAAATGATGCCAGAAGTTTAATTTTCTTAGCTCGCGGGCAGTTGAATAAGGGCAAATATATCCGGGGAATTAATAATTTTCGTAAGGCAATAGAAGCTTTGGTTAATTATAACGCGCAGGATACCGAAGTTGAGCAGTTACGGCAAAAAGCTAATCAGGGGATAGCCAGCGCTGAAAAATTAGAAAAAGAAATTATTTTAACAACTGATTTAACCGCTAATGAATTAGAAGGCCAGAGAGTTGAAAGCGTAAAAGTAACGGCCCAGCCTATCAGTGATAATTTTCCGGAAACTGATGTTGCGCCGCCAGAACAAGCTAATTCTTTAGAAGTGTGGATGACTCAAGCAGCTTTTACTGGCTATGAAAATTTAGATGAAAACAGCCGCAGGTTCACCCAGAATAAATTCCAGAGGCTAGCTTTGACTAACAGCCATGAATCGATGAATATGGAATCGATGCCCAAGGCAGGTGTAAATGTCTATAAATTAAAAATTGATCAGAAAAGGATTTTTTTCTATTGTTTAGATGGACAAGCATTGGTAGTTGTGGGCTATACTCCGGACCACGATTATAAACATTTTATTGATTTTGTTAATAAATCTTCCCGAAGCATTAAAGAATTAGCCGGGGATAAAAAGAAACTTGAGAAAATAAATTTTGATTCGAGTTTGTTTGTAGCCAGCCATCCGGTCAGAGCCGGGCCCAATGGTTGCGATACTTCCTCAAATAGGTTAAGTTCTCCGATACAAACAATAGCATTACCAACAACTCACCGAATTCTTCGTTCAATCACATTTACTAAAACAGATGCTTCCAGCAGGGTTAATGATAAGAGTGACGGGTTTATTGAATTTCTGGATAGCTTAAATTTAATTCAGACTAAAGGGTATTATGATTTTTGCGCAGGTATGTATGAAGGTATTCTACCGAAAGCATTTAATAATTGCCGGGTATTTATTCATAGTATCATGCGGGAGTTAGTTTTAAATTTAAGCGCATATGTGCATTGGCAGCAGCCGGATGCTGATTATTTTATGCGGCTGGAAGAAATAAAAGACAGCAATGGCGTTTTTGGGATTAGGCTGTTTTCTATAGATAATGGTTATGGAATTAGGATACCGGATATTTTGGAACATCCATCAATAAAGAACCATACTTATCCGGGAACAACCCGTTCGGCGATTAGAGGGATTTTCTTAGCCGGGTTAAAGGAGATGGCCCAGAAACATGAAGAAATCGTTTTAGAAGCAATAAGTAATGGCCAAGGAGTGAGATATTCTAGCAAATCAGGTAAAGCTGATAGAGAATTGTTTTTCTGGCCGGATAACCAAACAATAATAGCGATCACTGTTTTTCCAGTCCATCGTCCTTTGAATAAAGGAGCCTTTGGGGCCAGTTCGCCGCTTTCGTTTTTTAACTTATTTAGTCAAAACTGGATGCCGGATTGGTTTAAGGGATTAAATGTCTACGTAGCGTTTTGGAGGGATTGCCCGAAGATGGGGACAGATCCTGACCGTTGGGGAGATACTTCAGACCTGATCTGGTTATTTAATTATATTGAAGAGTTAGGTT
>JAQTRA010000134.1 GCA_028712045.1 Candidatus Omnitrophota bacterium
TTAACTGTAACAGCCGCCCTTGTCTTGATATCTTTGACCGGATTTAATGCTGTTTGTGGGGCGTTGATAAAATTCGGCATCCCTAAGCCTTTTGTAACCCAGCTTCTGCTTTTTTATCGTTACATATTCGTTTTGACCGATGAAACAGAAAGAATGGTCAGGGCTAGTTCGTTTCGATCAATCAATTCAAAGGCAATTGGTTTTAGGGTTTTTATTTCATTGGTAGGAAATTTGTTGCTTCGTACCCTTGAACGCGCTGAACGAATTTACCGCGCTATGTGTTGCCGGGGTTTTGACGGTCATATCCGCATTATTAGGTCGATGAAAGTAGGTTATCGCGAAATTATATTTACCTCTGGCTGGGTACTTTTATTTATATTGTTAAGATACTCTAACGTTCCCTTAAAATTAGGCACACTGGTTACAGGATATCTAAAATGAGCCATCATATTGTGGAAGCAATTGATTTACATTATACCTATCCGGATGGTACAGTCGGATTAAAAGGTATATCTTTTCGAATCTCTCACGGAGAGTCGGTGGCACTTGTCGGAGAGAACGGCGCTGGTAAGTCAACGCTTTTACTTCACTTGAATGGTTACTTGACCGCTTCTCAAGGAACCATAAGAATTGGCGATTATCCATTAACTAAGAACAATTTGCGAACCGTACGCCGTAGCGTGGGGTTTGTATTTCAGAATCCGGACGATCAGTTATTCATGCCAACGGTTTTTGACGACGTAGCCTTCGGGCCTTTAAATCTCGGTTTTTCACAGGATGAAGTTGAGCATAAGGTTAAAGAAGCCCTTAAGAGAGTTGGAGTCGAGCATTTAAGCAAAAGGCCTCCTTACAAGCTTTCTCAGGGGGAGAAGCGGTCTGTATCTATCGCGACGGTCCTGGCTATGTCCCCTGATATTTTGGTAATGGATGAACCTACATCCAGCTTGGATCCGCGATCACGCCGCAGGTTGATTGAATTATTGAAAACTTTTCACCATTCAAAAATCATTGCCACTCATGATTTAGATTTAGCTATTGATCTCTGCGAGAGGGTTATTGTTATCCATAAGGGGAAGATTGTCGCGGACGGCCCAACGCAAGGAATCTTCCAAGACGAAGCCCTGCTTAGCAGCAGCGGCCTTGAGAAACCGCTAAGGATGCAGAATTGCCCTGTGTGCAAAACAGGGAAAAATAAAGCCTGAACCAGCAGTTACATTTAATGAGGTGCCGCGGTGCATGACATGGATTTCGCGAACAGGATAATTGTTTCATTAAAAGAAAAAATCGGGGAAAGGCAAAACTACAAAGGTATTACTGTTAGTATTGTTTTAGGCCCTTTTACCCACGTTACTCCGGAAAGCCTGCGTTCGGCATTCGCGCTGTTAAATGAAGCGGAGGGTTTTAAAAACGTATTTCTTAACATAGAGAAAAACAAAACTGCGATAAAATGTAAAAAATGCCAGGCGGTTACGGAGATCGCGGCGCCTCTCATGAGTTGCCCATCATGTGGCGCGGATGATTTTGAACTGCTTAATACTGAAGAATTTTCCATAACATCCTTACAAATTGATGATTCCCATAAGTAAGCCAGAATAAAGTTATGCCGCGACAATATCTAGTTAAAAGATAAGATTATTGTGTAAAATCGAAAGCAGCAAATATGTTGGATTCAGGCCCAGAATGTTCTTGATATATCGGTTTTTTCAGCTATAATTAAGCTGTTAAACAAAAGAGGGTTCAAGTTAATTTTTTCTTTTAAGAGTTTTTTGATTTTTAGCGATGTAACGACAATTTGGTTTAAAAGCGCGACTGGCGGTAAACATGGGCAACCATGCAGGAGCGCGAATGAGCAAAATCGAACGCCTGGGTTTTAAGAATCCAGGCTTTTGTCTTTTTAGAGGAGAGGAAGAAATGTTTATAAGAGGACGATGGGATAAGACGATCGACATCATGGATTTTATCAGTAGAAACTATAAGCCTTATGATGGCGATGAATTATTTTTATGCGCACCTACCCTAAGGACAAAAAAGCTGTGGCAGAAGTGCCTTAAGCTTTTTGAGCAAGAGCATAAGAATGGCGGTGTGTATGACATTGATACACGAACTGTATCAACGATCACAAGCCATGCCCCCGGTTATATCGATAAGAAGCTGGAGATCATTAAAGGGCTGCAGACTGACAAACCTCTCAAAAGAGCGATAAAACCGCTGGGCGGGATTCGTATAGTGGAGAAAGCCTGCAAGGATTATGGCTATGAGCTGGATAACAAGGTAAAAGAGATATATTTAAAATATCGCAAGACGCATAATGACAGCGTGTTTGATTCTTATACTACCGATATATTAAGGGCACGTGGTAACGGGCTTATTACAGGCCTGCCGGATAATTATTCAAGGGGAAGGATCATAGGCGATTACAGGAGGGTGGCGCTGTATGGCATAGAGAAGCTTATAAAAGTAAAAAAACACGATAAAGAATTATTCGAGGATTCTTCTTCTCAGGAGGCAATACAATTAAGGGAAGAAATAGCGGATCAAATAGGCGCATTGGAAGATATTATTGAATTAGGCAGGTCTTATGGCTGCGATCTGAACAGGCCCGCGGAAAACGCGCGAGAGGCTATCCAATGGGTTTATCTTGCCTATCTTGCCGCTATAAAGGAGCAGGATGGGGCTGCTATGAGCTTAGGAAGTGTAAGTAATTTTTTTGATGTATACATTGAAAGAGATATTAACCGGGGGTTATTGACCGAAGAGAAAGCGCAGGAATTGATAGATGATTTTGTGATAAAACTGCGTATGGTGCGCCACCTGAGGCCCAAATCATACGACGAGATATTCGCCGGTGATCCGGTATGGATAACAGAGAGCATCGCCGGGGTGGGTATAGACGGGAGGCATAAAGTCACGAAGACATCTTACAGGTTTTTGCAGACTTTATACAATCTGGGGCCC
>JAQTRA010000135.1 GCA_028712045.1 Candidatus Omnitrophota bacterium
AGAATGAAAGGTTGATTACTATTGAAGATACCATGGAGTTGGTAATTGCCAGGAAGCATACCGTACCAATGGAAACCCGGCCTTTTAACATTGAGGGTAAGGGTGAGGTTACGATGCGGGATTTGTTTAAAAATGCTTTGCATATGCGGCCGGATAGGATAATTGCCGGGGAAGTAAGGGGAGAAGAAGTTTTGGAAATGATCCAGGCAATGAATACCGGCCATGCCGGATCAATGACTACTTTGCATGCCAACTCTCCTTTAGAGGCTTTAGACCGCCTGGAAATTCTGGCTTTGATGGGTAACAGTAATATGTCCAGCGAAGTAGCCAGAAGGCAGATCATTGGGGCAGTAGATTTGGTGGTTTGCATATCCAGATTTCCCGACGGCTCAAGAAAAGTTACCCAGATCAGCGAAGTCATAAAAACAAAAGAATATTCGATGCAGGATATTTTTGTTTATGATGAGGCTTCCAAGGCTCTTAAACCGACTAATATTAAACCGCATTTTCTGGATAAGTTGCGTAAATTAGCTAACTATTCGATGGGTGGCGCTTAAAAGGTATGGGTTTGATTAAAGAGGCGTTGATTAAAGAATTAGAAGAATTGTTTTCCGGGTGTGCGGATAAAGAAAATCTGGAACTTGTTGATTTGATTTGTAAATACGAAGGGAATAAATTGATTTTGAGGGTTTTAGCAGATAAGCCGCAAGGCGCCATAACTTTAGGTGAATGTGCTTTGCTTAACCGCCGGCTGGGGGATTTACTGGCAGAAAAAAATATAATTGATGATGATTATGTTTTAGAGGTTTCTTCTCCCGGGCTGGATCGTTATTTGGTAAAGCCAAAAGATTTTTTAAGGTCAATAAATAAACAAGCCTCTTTTTATTTAAGTGAACTGATAAACGGTAAATGTGAATGGCACGGTGAAATTAACAAGGTGGAAGCCGAAAGCGTGTTTATCAATAGTTGCGGGAAGATATTAGAAATACCGTTAACCAAAATAAACAAAGCAAAATTAGTAATTTAAAAAGAACTGGAGAGTAAAAAAATGAGTCAGGAACTGTTAGCAATCATTGAACAAATTGAACGTGAAAAAGGAATTAAAAAAGAAATTATGTTGGAGGCGGTAGAAAGCGCCTTACTTAGCGCGGCTAAAAGAGTAATTGATTTAAAGCCGGATGAAGAATTTAAAGTTGAGATTGACCGCTCTAGCGGCGAGATCCGGGCATATCGTAATAACGAGTTAGTGACCAATATTGATTTTGGACGTATTGCCGCTTCTACCGCCCGGCAGGTAATTATTCAGAAGATGCGCGAAGCAGAAAAAGATGTGGTTTTTAATGAATTTCAGAGCCGCGTAGGCGAAATTGTCAGCGGTACGGTTTACCGTTTTGAGAAAGGCAATATTATTGTTGATCTTTTAGGTAAAGCCGAAGGCGTCTTAATTAAGCGCGAACAATCTCCGCAAGAGGAATTTAAGCAGGGCCAGCGAATACGCGCTTATGTCGTAGAAGTAAAGAAAGATACTAAGGGCCCGCAAATTATTCTGTCACGCGCGCATCCTAACTTAGTTAAGGAGTTGTTTGAGCTGGAAGTTCCTGAGATTTATGAAGGTATTGTTGAGATCCGGGCGATATCGCGCCAGGCAGGAGAACGCACCAAGATTTCAGTTTGTTCCAAAAATGATAAAGTGGATTCTGTAGGTGCTTGTGTGGGTATGCGGGGGAATCGCGTCAGGAATATTGTTAACGAATTACAGGGGGAAAAGATTGATATTGTGCGTTTTAACGATGATGTCCGCGAATATATTAAGGCGGCTCTTTCTCCGGCTAAGATCTCGGAGATAAAATTAGATAAAGAAAAGAATAAAGCTTCGGTGGTGGTTGATGATGATCAGCTGTCGTTATCTATCGGTAAGCATGGGCAGAATGTGCGTTTAGCTTCCAGGTTAGTGGGTTGGGAGCTAGATATCCGGACTAAGAGTATGATTGCTGCTGAAGCACTCGGTGGTAAACCTAAGGAGCAAGCTGCTCCTGAGGCGGCCGTTGAAGTTGAAGCTCAGGGAAAGCCGCAAAAGGCAAAAAAAGCAGCGGTTAAAGCTGCGGTTAAAAAGGAAGCAAAAAAAGAAGTTAAAATTAAAAAAGCAACTGATAAAACTTCCGCTAAAAAAGAAGGATTTTCTTTGGCCGAGTTGCCCGGCATCAGTGAAAAGATCGCTGAAAGTTTAAAAGAAGCAGGTATTAAGAGTATCGAAGATATATTAAAAGCTAAAGCCGAAGGATTAATCAAAATAAAAGGTATCGGAGAAGCTAAAGCGGCTAAGATTATTGCCGAAGCTAAGAAGTCTAAATAATTTTTCTTAATCTAAAAGGATGAAATATGCTTAAAGCAAAAAAAGAAAAAGTAACGGTGAAGAAAGTGGTTAAACCGGGTAAAGCTAGTACCAAAGCTAAGAAAGTTGTTTCCAAGGTTCATCCCGTAAAAGCAAAAGCTGCAGTTAAACCGCTTAAACCTAAAACTATAATCAAGAAGATAAAGGAAGAGGTTAAGCCGCCAGTTTTACATGTGGTAAAGCATGTGCATAAAACTGAAGTTAAAATTGAAACTAAACCGGTAATTCAGCCGGAACCAAAAATTGAAATTAAGCCTGTGCATAAGCCTGAAGTTAAAATTCAGGCTCAACCTCAGGTAAAGCCAGCGTTAAAACCAGAAGCTGTAATTATCAAACCTGCTGCGGTTATTATGCCAGCAGCTGAACCGGTGGCAGTTGCTCCGGGTAAAGAGGTGGAACTTGAGCTGCCGGTTACAGTTAAGGATCTGGCGATAAAATTACAGGAGAAATCATCGGTAATTATCAAACTGCTTATGGGTATGGGAGTAATGGCCGGGATTAACCAGGCTTTGGATGAAATAGTCGCAAATAAAATATGTTTAAAAT
>JAQTRA010000136.1 GCA_028712045.1 Candidatus Omnitrophota bacterium
GATGTTATTGCTTCCGGAGGGGTGTCGGGCTTAAAGGATTTGATTAAGCTTAAGAGTTTGCAGAAAAAAGGGTTATCCGGGGTGATTGTGGGTAAGGCTTTGTATGAGGGTAAATTTACTCTTGTTCAGGCCTTAAAACTGAAATAAAAGGAGGAAACATGGGAAAGAGAGTGTTGTGGTTAGCGGTGGCAGCGGCTTTTATTTTTTCTTTAAATGGTTGCGCCAGCAGCAGGAAAAAGGATTTAGAAATGCAGGGTTTAAGGAATCAGGTTACTGCGTTAGAATCACAGTCACCTGCTAAAACTGAAGAGGTTGTTTCTGAGCAGGCAACAGTAACGGAAACAGAGAGCTTGGATAAGACCGGAGAAACTAAGGATCGGCCGAGCCCAAGGCAGATCCAGGCTGCTTTAAAAAATGCCGGTTATTATCAGGGAGTTATTGATGGCAAGATTGGCAAGCAGAGCCGCCAGGCAATAAAAGATTTTCAGAAAGCAAATAATCTGTCAGTGGACGGCAAGGTAGGCAAGAAAACCTGGGCAGCATTAAGGGAATATTTGCAGAAGAAAGTAAAATAAACGAGGCCATAACTTATGGAACGCGTAACGCGACATAAGTTATCTGGCCGAGTTTATACTTGCGAGCAAGTGCGAACAAGTATATTGTTATGATAGAAAGCATTTTTAAATGTTGAGTAAACGTATTATTCCTTGTTTAGACATTAAAGATGGACGGGTGGTAAAGGGAGTTAAATTCCTTGGGCTGCGTGATGCCGGAGATCCTGTAAGTGTGGCTAAGGCATATGATGCCCAGGGTGCTGATGAGCTTGTTTTTTTAGATATTACCGCAAGCATCGAAAATAGGAAAACCCTGGTTACCCTGGTTGAAAAAATCGCCGGGAATATCTTTATGCCGTTTACGGTTGGTGGAGGAATAAGCGAGATTGATGATATCCGGAATATCCTTAATGCCGGGGCGGAAAAAGTTTCTCTGAATACCCAGGCGGTGAAATTCCCGGAGTTGATCAGCAGTGCCGCAAAAAGGTTCGGCAGCCAGTGTATTGTGGTAGCTATTGATGCGAAGAAACAGGGGGATTTCTGGGAAGTATTTATTAACGGTGGCAGGACCCCTACGGGCATTGATGCCGCAATCTGGGCGGAGAAAGCCGCCAGGCTTGGGGCAGGTGAGATCCTTTTGACCAGCATGGATTGCGATGGAACCAAAAACGGCTATGATCTTAAGCTGACTAAAGAAATTACGTCTAAAGTGAATATTCCGGTGATTGCCTCCGGTGGTGCGGGAAAACTCGAAGATTTTTATGATGTTTTTACGAAAGCGCAAGCTGATGCTGCCTTGGCTGCCTCGCTTTTTCACTATGGCAAATTATCGGTTAAACAGGTGAAAGAGTATTTAAATAAAAGAGGGGTAATGGTAAGATTATGAAAACGATAAAATTTAAGTTAGGAAGTTTGAAGTTTGATAAAAATGGATTGATTCCGGCGATCATTCAGGATTATAAGAATAACCAGGTTTTGATGATTGCCTATATGAACAAAGAATCTTTGCGCAGGACTTTGAAATTAGGTAAGACCTGTTTTTGGTCGCGTTCGAGAAAAGAGTATTGGGTAAAGGGATTAACCAGCGGCCATTTTCAATTTGTTAAATCTATCGCTTATGATTGTGATATGGACGCGCTTTTAATCAAGGTGCGCCAGGTGGGTAAGGCCTGTCATACGGGCAATAGGTCATGTTTTTACAGGAGATTAAAGTAGTATCATGTATAAACCGGATTTAAAAGAATTTTTAAAATTAAGCAAAAGGGGTAATGTAATCCCGGTTTATCTGGAGGTTAACGCGGATTTAGATACTCCGGTTTCCGCTTTTTTAAAGATCAAACAAGGGGACTATTCTTTTCTTTTGGAATCAGTAGAGGGCCAGGAAAAGATTGCCCGTTATTCCTTCCTGGGGACTAACCCCAGCCTGATTTTTAAAAGCAAGGGCAGTAAGATTGAGATTATTGATGTCGCTAATAAGAAAAGCCGGAGTTTTATCACTAAAGAAAATCCTCTCGATGAAATTAAGAAAATAATGAAAGATTTTCGCAGCGTAGAATTGGCTGGTCTGCCACTTTTTTACGGCGGCCTGGTGGGTTATCTTGGGTATGATACAGTGAGGTTCTTTGAGAAAATACCGGATAAAAATAAAGACACCCTGAAGATCCCGGATACACTTTTTATTTTAACGGATACAATCTTAATCTTTGACCGGCTTAACCATACTTTAAAGATTGTAAATAACGTTATCTTGCCGAAGCAGTCCGGGATTTTAAAGAAAAGAGAGTTTTATCAGCAGACAATTAAGAAAATAGATTCTATTCATAACCAATTTAACCGTTTTGTTATTCAGGCGAAACCCTCAAAGCTGTCCGATAAATTGCTTATCAGCAGCAATCTTAAAAGACCTGAGTTTGTGAATATGGTAAAGAAGGGTAAAAAATATATAAAAAAGGGTGATGTTATCCAGGTAGTTTTATCGCAGAGATTTAAAGTTAAGACCCAGAGGGATCATTTTGAGATCTACCGTGCCCTGCGCAGCCTGAATCCTTCTCCCTATATGTATTATTTAAAATTTAAAGATTTTTCTATTGTTGGCTCAAGCCCTGAAATGCTCGTGCGTTGTGAGAACGGGTTGGTGGAGACCCGGCCTATAGCCGGAACGCGCCGGCGCGGCAGGAATGCTCAAGAAGACGCGCGTTTGGAAAAAGAGCTGCTTGCTGATGAGAAAGAAAGAGCGGAGCATCTGATGCTGGTGGATTTAGGCAGGAATGATTTGGGCCGGATAAGTAAGCTGGGCAAGGTTAAGGTTAATGATTTTATGCGCGTAGAAAAATATTCTCATGTAATGCATCTGGTCAGCTCAGTCAGCGCGGCACT